>DGBL01000169.1:1015-19652 GCA_002384315.1 Micrococcaceae bacterium UBA4005
CTGCTGATCCTCTGGGTGGGCATCAACGAAGATTCGAAAGTCACGCTGATCCTCATCGGAGCGTTCTTCCCGGTCTTCACCACCCTGTACCTGGCCCTGCGCCACGTCGACCGGAACCTGGTGGAAGCCGCGCGCGCCTTCGGCCTGAACGGTGTGCGCCTGCTGACCACGGTGCAATTGCCGGCAGTGGTGCCCGCACTGTTCTCCGGCCTGCGGCTCGCCCTAGCTCAGTCCTGGCTGTTCCTAGTCGCTGCCGAACTGATCGCCTCCTCCATGGGGCTCGGGTTCCTGCTCACCGATTCACAGAACAACGGCCGGGTGGACAGGATCCTGCTGGCCATTATCCTGCTTGCCGTGATCGGCAAGACCACTGATGCGCTGTTGGGCATCGCGGAGAAATGGGCCGTCAAACGATGGGCCTGACACTCAGCGAATCCGACCAGGCGGAGCAAGCGCGGATAGCATTCTGGGAAGACGCTGCCCGCCGGCTGGACTGGGAGCGGCCCTGGCACACTGCCCACACCTTCTGCCCTGCCCGGCCGGTCGCTGGCGGGGCGGACGGGGAGCTGAGCGTACCGCGGATCGAATGGTTCGCCGGCGGCCGCCTGAACGTCGCCGCGAACTGCGTCGACCGCCACGTCGAGGCGGAGGCTGGCGGGAAAGTTGCCTTGTACTTCGAAGGCGAGCCCGGGGACCGGCGCACGCTGACCTACCGCGAACTGAAAGACGAGGTCTCCCGCGCAGCGAACGCCTTGCTCGCCCTCGGCATCGGCGTCGGCGACCGGGTAGTCATTTACCTTCCCGTGCTGGTGGAAACCGTCGTCGTCACCCTCGCCTGCGCCCGAATCGGCGCCGTCCATTCCCTAGTCTTCGGCGGGTTTTCCGCCGAAGCGCTGCGCTTCCGGGTCGAGGACACCGGCGCCAAGCTGCTCGTGACCACCGACGGGCAGTATCGGCGGGGAAAAGCTGTCCCGGTGAAGGAGAATGCAGATTCGGCTGTCTCAGGCAGGAACAGCATCGAGCATGTCCTGGTGATCCGTCGGACCGGATCACCAGTGTCCTGGACGGCGGGGCGGGACCTCTGGTGGCATGATGTCGTCGATTCGGCCTCCCCCGACCACGTCCCGGAAGCCTTCGACGCCGAAACGCCGCTGTTCATCATGTACACCTCCGGAACCACAGGCAAACCCAAGGGCCTGGTACATACCGCCGGAGGCTACCTCACCCAGGCGTCCTGGAGCTATGACCACCTGTTCAGCAGCACCGACCCGGACGTGCGAGCCTCTGAGGTTCACTGGTGCACCGCCGATCTCGCATGGGTCACAGCCCACACCTATGAAATCTATGGCCCGCTCTCCAACGGCGTCTCCCAGGTGATCTTCGAAGGCACCCCCAACACCCCGCACCCCGGGCGGCACTTCGAGATCATCGAACGCTACGGGGTCAGCAGTTACTACACGGCTCCGACCCTCATCCGCTCCCTCATGGGCTGGTTCCCGGACGGCGTTCCGGCCAGCTACGACCTTTCCTCCGTCCGGATACTCGGAACCGTGGGAGAAGCGATCAACCCGGAGGCCTGGCGGTGGTTCCGCGAACATATCGGCCACGGCACCGCCCCGGTCGTGGACACCTGGTGGCAATCCGAAACCGGCGCCGCGGTGCTCTCGCCGGGCCCTGCGGACACAGCTTTCAAACCGGGATGCGCCACGCGCGCCCTGCCCGGCCTGTCCACGCGGATCGTAACCCCAGGCGGGTTGGCTGTGCCGCCCGGGGAGCAGGGGCTAATCGTTATCGACCGTCATGGCCCGGCAATGGCTCGGACCGTCTGGGGAGATCCGCAGCGGTACCTGGATTCGTATTGGCGCACCTTCGCCGCGCAAGGTTGGTTTCTGGCCGGCGACGGAGCGAAATACGACGACGACGGCGACACCTGGATCCTGGGGCGCGTGGATGACGTCATCAATGTTTCTGGGCACCGCCTCTCGACGATCGAAATCGAATCGGCGCTCGTATCCCACCCCGCCGTGGTTGAGGCCGGGGTCTGCCCCGTGCCGGATCCGCTGACCGGACACGCGATCGTGGCGTTCGTGGTGCTGGGGAGCGGGGCGGTGGCACACACGGCGGCCTTGCGCGAGCATGTCACCAGGGAGATCGGCCCGATTGCCCGGCCGCGGGACATCGTCGTCGTCCGGGACGTTCCCAAGACCCGCTCGGGGAAGATCATGCGCAGGCTGCTGGCCCAGATCTACGAGGGAACGCCTCTCGGCGACACGACCTCGCTGCAGAACGAGGAGTGTATCCCGGGGATCGCGGATCAGGTGGCCCGGCAGCGGCAGCTCCAGCCATCGGACTAGGTTGACGGGTCGGAGCCGAGATTGATCAACCCCTGGACCGGCGCATGATCTGACGGCCACCGTGCCGGGGCACCGTCAGGGGTGCCATACCGGGTGGTATTGATGCCGATGGTGCACACCGTGACTTGTGGTGTGACCAGGATCCAGTCGATCCGGCGTCCACGACGGCGCGGCCTACGGTAGCGGTGCAAGGTACCCCACTCCTCGGTGAGCCGATCAGCAGCTTGGTCCCAGGTGTCCCGCAGGCACCCACCGCCGGTCAACAGCCGGAACGGAACCGAACCGGCGTCGGCGTTGAAATCGCCCAGGACTATCGCCTGCCGTTCGCTGGAGAGGACCCGTTCCCGGATGATCACCGCGGCCCTGGCCCTTGCTACAGGGGAAAAGTGGTCCAGCTGGGTGTTGACGGTGAGGAATTCCCGGGTCGTCGCACGGTCCCGGAAAACTGCGGCAACCAGGATACGGGGATATCGGCTTCCCCAGGAGGCGGACCCTGGCTCGTCCGGGGCTTTCGATAATGCCTGCTGGTTCCAGTGCAGCAATTCCAGCCGCGCTGCATCGTAGAGGATCGGGCAGCTCTCGCCACCACCGCTGGCATCCCGCCCATAGCCGACTGCCAGGTACGCCGGCCCGAGGCTCTCCCTGCTGAGCCGGATCTGGTCCCCAGCCGCCTCTTGGATACCCAGCACCGTGGGCTGCTCCGTCCGGAGCAGTGCAGCGAGCGCACCCTTTCGGCGCGCCCACTGATCGGCACGGCGGGCAGTGAACCACCCGCCCGGCCTGCGGATATTGAACGTCATCACGTGCAGCAGCGGTGCCGTGGCCGCGCCGATCAGCGGGCTCTGCGTCATGGACCCACTCTAGGGCGATGCCCGCCCCTGGGAGCAGGCATTGTCCATAATTCCCGTCCAGGCGCGGTTCCGGAGCATCAGAGGCTACCGCACCAGCATGACCACGCCGACGACGATGGCCAGAGCTACCACCGTGTAGCGCAGTGCAAGGGGCGGCAGCTTGCGGGCAAACCGCGCCCCGACTGTTCCTCCGGCGTAGGCGGCGGGGACGAGGACGAGGACCGCCATCCAGTTGACGAGCCCGGAAAACAGGAAGATCAGCACGCCGATGGCGTTGACGAACAGGGATAGCAGGCCCTTCAGGGCGTTGAGCCGCTGTAGCGAATCGTGGACAAAGATGCCCAGCACGGCAAGAAGCAGCACGCCAAGGCCAGCCCCAAAATAGGAACCGTAGATCGACGCCGCGAATACCCCGGCGTAAGCGCCCCAGGACGCGCGCGGGACGTCGTCGTCCGCCTGGGCGGGGGCACCGCGTTCCCGCACGCGGCGCAATCGGTTGGCGAGCCACGGTTGGGCGGCCAGCACCATCCCCGACCCGATCACGAGGAAGGGCACAATCTCTTCGAAGACCGTTGCCGGGGTGGTCAACAATACGGCCGCACCCAGTGCGCCGCCGACCAGGGAGACAACCAGGAAAGACTTGAGGCGGTCTTTCTGCGCGACGAGCTCGGCACGGTAGGCCACCGAACCACCCAGATACCCCGAGAGCAGACCGATCGAGGAGGTGATGTTCGCAGCCAGGGGGTGGATACCAGCCGCGATCAGGGCCGGGAACGTCACCAGGGTGCCTCCCCCCGCGGCGGCGTTGACGGCCCCACCCGCAAAGCCGGCAAGAGCTATAAAGAGCATTTGTTCCCAGCCCACTGGAGGCCCTTTCCTCGATCCCGCCGGACAGCTTCACCACATCTGGTGCCGCGGGGCGGACGCCATGCGTGCCGCGTCTGCCCCGCGGACTTTTACTCCTGGCCGCACCCCATTGCGGCCGCTTCCTCCAGATAACTTGCATCAACGAAGGTGGCCGCGTCGACTTCCTTGTCGATCACGTTGCCCTTGGTCATGATGTCCGCGGTGTTCTGGAAGGATTCGGGGGGAAGCACCACGGCTGGGTCGGTCGGGAACATGTCCAGTTCCATGGCGCGGTCGTAGAAAGCGCCAATGCCCTCCTCCGTGGTCCCCGTTACCCGTTCCATGGTGTAGTCGACGTAGGCGTCCTTGTCCGCGTTGATCCACTTGTTGGCCTCAAGGTTTGCGCAGGCGATTGCCAGCGCCATGTCCGGGTTTTCGTCGAGATAGCTACGCTCGGCTGCGAACGCGCGCGAAGACAGGTTGGGTAGCAGGTCGGCAACATATCCGATCAGGCCGATATCGGCACCTTGCTCCTCAAGGGCAAACCAGTTATCCATGAAAACCATCGCCACATCCGCTTGCTTGGCCATCACGGCGGCCGTCCGTTCCCCACTCCCGCCAATCGGGATCTGGGTGACATCCTGTTCGGGGTCGAGGCCCTGCTCATCCAGGATGGCGTTGATCAGCAAAGTATCAAACCCGCTGGGACCGCTGATGGCAATTTTCTTGCCTTTCAGTGCGCTAACATCCGTGATGTCAGGGGACCCGATGAGGACATAGTGCATCACCGAGGCTCCGGCTCCGAACGCCACCAGCTCCACGCCCTGGGCGTTTGCCTCAATCACCTCGTCCGAGCTGCGGCCGGATACGTCGATCTGGCCAGCGATGATGGCCTCGAGCCCGGAAACGCTGGTGAGCTCCTCGCGCTGCACGTCGGCTCCCCACCCTTTGAGTAGTTCCACTCCGTAGCTGGTTCCAATATCAAGCGGCTGCTCGGCGGCCGTTCCAATGCGCACACTCTGCCCCGAGAGGTCGAAACTGATCTCGCTCTCCGCTGCGTTCTCGGGCGCGTCGGACTGCCCGCAACCTGCCATGCCTGCTGCTAGCGCTGCAGCGGCGAGCAGGCTTCCGTACCGTTGTGGTCGAGACATTGCCTTTAGTTTTTTCATTTGTACTCATCCTCCTGCGTTGGTGGTGCCCATATGGTTGCCGTCGGCGAGCGCCTTCGGCCAGTAGCTAACGAATAACCTCGCCCAGCACACGCAGGAAGTTCCCGCCCAAGATCGCGGCGGCTTCCGCGGGTGTGAATCCCCTGGCGTGGAGCGCTTGCGTGAAATTCGGAAGCTCATGGATTTCCGTGAGCCCCGGCAGCACCGGTGGCTCCTTGCGAGGGTCATGGAAGAGCGCTTCCTTACCGGGGCGCGGGCCATCCTCCTTGACGAAATCCCCGCCGAACCCGACATGGTCGATTCCCGCGACATCCACCAGCCGTGCCACATGTGTGACCAGCCCGTCGATGCTCGGTGGATTGCCGCCGACGAAGGTCGGCAGGGTGTGTACCCCGATCACGCCCCCGCGTTCGGCGATAGCCCGCACCTGGTCGTCGGTGAGGTTGCGCGGATGCTCATAGACACTGGAGGCATTGGCGTGGGTGACAACGACCGGGCCCTGCGAAACCTTCAATACATGCCAGAATCCTGTCTCCGAGATGTGGGACAGGTCGATCTGCATTCCCAGTTGTTCCATGCGTTGCACCACCGCGACGCCGAACCTTGTCAGGCCGCCTCCGGTCTCCCGTTCGTGCACGCCGTCGCCAAGTTCGTTGCGGACGTTCCACGTTGGTTGCATGGACCGCACGCCGAGCTCGTAGAGCGTCTCAAGGGATGCCATATTTCCTTCGAGCGGACTCGCGCCTTCCAGATGCAGCAGAAACCTCGTGACACCGTCCGGGATGCTCCGCAAGTCCGCAGCGGAGGTGGCTAGCGCAAGCAGTCCGGGATCCTGGGCACACAGGCGCTTGAGTTCGCTGATGTTTTCGATCGTCGCGAGCAGTTTCTTATCCCGCCCGTTGGAGTGGGCGAGCGTATCTCCGCCGATAGCGTAGACAACGAGGTCGACGCCGCCTGCTACGAGCCGCGGCAGGAGCCTGTCGCGCACGGGGTTTTCCTCCCCCATATTTAGCCAATGGATCTGCTCATAGCAGTCCCGGTGTGCCTCGACGATGGGGATCCCCTGGTGGGGGTTGGCTACGGCGGGTTGTGTATCGGGGTTCATACTGGTTCCTCTCGTTCGGTAAATGGTCGACTGGTAGCCCAGGCCGGGCTATGTTGCGCGGCGTTTCCAGGAGGAAACCTGCTGTTCGAGCAGGTCCAGGGCGGTGATGAGGATGGTGCCGATCACCGCGATCACCACCACCGCGCAGAGCATCTCCGCCGTCTGGAAGCTCTTCGCGCTCGTGACCAGCAGGCCGCCGAGACCTGTCAGTTGAAGGAACATCTCGCCGATGACGACGCCGACGACGGCCCGTTCGGCACCGATGCGCAGGCCCGAGACGACGAACGGAACCGCCCCAGGAAGTAGCACATGGCGGACCATCTCGATCCGCGAGGCCCCATAGGATCGGGCCACCTCAATAAGGTCGGGGCGTGCATTACGAACGCCATCGGTGGTGCTGGTACTGATGGCGATCATCGACCAGAGGAAAATCAGAAAAAGCCTGCCGGAATACCCGACACCAAACCACACGATAATCAGCGGGACGATGACCACGCGTGGAGTCGAAAATATTCCATAGAGATACGGTGAAAGCAGTTCGCCAAACCGGGGAAACTGCGCCATCAGAACGCCCAGCGGAATCCCAACGAGGATAGCGAGCGCAAACCCTACAGAGAGTGTGCTCACCGTGGTGAGTGTCGCCGCGAGCAGCTCGCCCGATTTGATCAGGCCAGAGAATGCCCCGACCACCCGGCTCGGTGGGGCGAATAGCAACGGATTCATACTCTGCCCGACTACCTCCCAGAGCGAAAGGACCACTACCAGGCTGACGACGGGCAAAACGTGCTGGAGCCGGAGAGCTGAGGCCACAGTCATGGCTCCGGAGGGGCGTGCTGGCTTTATCGCTGTACTGCTCATGATTGCCACCCCTGGAAGTGGCGCTCAACCCGGCTGACCAGTTTGGTCAGGCCGATCCCCAGGAAGGTGAGGGGAAGGATCGACGCGAAGACGTAGTCCGTCTGGAAGAGAGCGCCATAGGAGTTGATCAGGGCACCGATACCCCCGAGCCGGAGATACGTTTCCGCCACGGCCATACCGACCACGGCGCGTCCAACCGCCAGGCGGAACCCGCTCAGGATCACCGGGAGCGCTGCGCGGAGCCGAACATGGACCAGCAGCGCAATTTCCCCCCGCACTCCGAAGGACCGTGCAACCTCCACGAGTTCACCGGGTTCGTCCCGCAGGCTCCCAGCTACGCTGAGCATGATCGGCACGACGGCGGCCAGGATGACCACCAGGACCCGACCGCTGAGCCCGAATCCGAACCAGACCAGGACCAGGGGGACCAGCGCGACCGTCGGCGTAACAAAGAGCGCGCTGAAGTAGGGGCTGAGGGTCCATTGCGCCAGCTTGGAGCGGCCGATCAGCACTCCGAAGAAGAAACCGATGGCCAGCGCTGCGCTCAGTCCAAGGAACAGCAGGAGAATGCTTTCACCCATCGCCTTGATCAACGCCCCGGAGAGCGTAATCTCAAGCAGCGCCTTAAAGACGGAGGGCACAGAGGGCAGCACCAGCTGGCCGAGCGCAAGGTTTCCCAACTGCCAGAGCACTAGTACCCCCGCAAGGAAAAGCAGATGGCGGCGCGGCTCCTTCCAGCGCATGCTCCTGGTGGGGACCGACGTTGCTCCGGTGGTTATCACTGCTGTCATCCGGCAGCGCTCCCTTGCAATAAATCTCCCCGCAATGCCTGCCACAGCTCGGCGCGCAGCGGCGCGAACTGCTCGTGCGCCCGCACGTCGTAGCCCCATCGCGGCCGAGGAAGGTCCACCGACACGAGTTTTCTTACATGGCCCGGACCGGGAGACATTAGGACGACCCGGTCGGCCAGAAGTACGGCCTCATCCAGATCGTGCGTGACGAAAATGACAGTGTTGCGCGTCTCCTGCCACAAACGCATGAGCTCTTCCTGCATGAGTTCTCGCGTTTGGGCATCGATCGCGCCGAAGGGCTCATCCATCAGCAGGACCTCCGGTTCCGTCGCGAGCGCCCGGGCAAGGCCCACCCGCTGCTGCATTCCACCCGAGAGCTGGTGAGGGTGGGCACTCGCGCTTTTTTCCAGGCCCACCTTCCGCAGGTAGGTCATCGCTATTTCGGTGGCTTCCCGTGGCGGCACATTCCTGATTCCCAGCGGAAACCGCACATTGTCGAGCACTGTCTTCCAGGGGAAAAGCCCGAATGACTGGAAAACCATGGCGCGTTCGGCGCTGGGTTCGGTGACAGGCTTGCCATCGACAAGCACTTCTCCCGAGTCGGCGGGGAGCAGTGACGCGATGATTCTCAGCAGGGTGGTCTTACCGCAACCGCTAGGGCCGATAATCGTGAGGAATTCGTTGGCTTTCACGACTAGGTCGACACCAGCGAGGATCTGGGTGCGGCCAGCATGTCCCTTCACCACTGTGGGAAAGGATTTGTGGATGTTTTTCAGTTCCAGTTTGTTGGGGGTATTAATTTCGCTCGGCACTGCATCTCCTTTGATGGCGCTTGCCTGGATTGACTACTGGCGGGCTCTATCGCAACGGGGCCGTCACGTGGTTGGTGAGCGTTCCCAAACCCTCCGCGCTGACAGAGACGACGTCGCCCTCGCGAAGAAACCTGGGAGGATCGAACCCTATGCCGACTCCGACGGGGGTTCCCGTAGCGATGATGTCGCCGGGCTGGAGCGTTATGCCTGCCGAGAGCGCCGCAACGAGCGTCGGGATGTCGAAAATGAGATCCGTTACCCGCGCCTGCTGGCGAAGCTCACCGTTGACGCGGCATTCGATCGTCAGGGTGGCTAGATCCACCTCGTCGGCCGTGGCCACCCACGGGCCCATGGGGCAGAACGTATCGAGCGATTTTCCGAGGAACCACTGGGTGTGCCGCTTCTGGAGATCACGCGCGGTGATGTCGTTGATTAGCGTGTACCCCCAAATGTGCGCCGGAACATCCTTCGCCTTGATTCCACGCCCGCCGCGACCAATGATGACGGCAAGCTCCGCCTCGTAGTCGACGGAGTCTGTCAGTTCGCTGTGAGGGTCGATTGCACCGCCTGGGCCAATGACCGAGGTGGCGGGTTTCGTGAAAAAAATCGGGTGCTTCGGAACAGCGTCGGTGGCGGTTGACGAACCGTCAAAGCCGCTGCGGGAAAACTCGTCAGCGTGCTCCCGGTAATTCTTGCCCACGCAGATAATGTTCCGTCGGGGTGCGGAGATCGGAGCCAGCAGCTCAAGGTCCCTGAGCTGACGGACCTGATCCCCGGTACCAGCCACGGCGGACCGGTGGCCTGCCATCCACGCTTCGATCAGCGGGACCAGGTCTGCGGTGGGTTCTTCGGCCAACGGATGAACATCCTGGCCGTTGGCATCCACGACGCCCAGACAGGCTCGGTCTCCGTCGAGGAAGCGGATTAATTTCACGGTGGCACTCTCCTTTGAGTTCAAGATACGGAACCAATGTTGCTATTGGTTTCGATTGATCGGCGCAATGTCAAGGTAGCATTACCGCTCGCCAGTGGGCAATAGGTGGCCTCAAATAATTTCTCGTCTCAGTTCATGCCCCGCTCAAGCGGATTGCCGTGCATATGGTTCAATTGGTACGGAATAGCACAACAGGAATGGGACAGCTGTGGACTCGGTGACAAAACTTATTGTTCAGGAGATCGCTGAGCGCGGCCTTGAACCAGGCGACAGGTTGCCCACCGAGCGCGACCTGGGTGAAAGAACCGGGCAGAGCCGGGCCTCCGTCCGGCGCTCCCTCGCAACCCTCGAAGCCCAGGGCCGCGTCGTCCGGCACGTGGGACGGGGAACGTTCCTGGCGGCGCCGCGCCCTGCCGGAGGCCGGGAGATCAGCCCGGCAGAAAGCCTTGCCACGCGGCTGATGATCGAGCCAGCCATCATGCCGGCGATTATCACGTCGGCCAGGCGGGAAGACTTTGACGAAATGGAACGGTGCCTCACCGGAGGCGAGCGCAACGAGGACTTTGACGAGTTCGAAAAATGGGATGCCGCGTTCCACCGCTCCCTGGCCATGGCGACACATAACGAACTACTCGTGAAGATCAGCGATCTCATCAATGACGCCCGGCTTGAACCGGAATGGGGCCAGCTCAAGCGCCGAAGCTTCACCGCCGAACGGCGCCTGCAATATATCCGTGACCATCGGGATATCGCGGCAGCCATTATCAACCGCGACATCGAAGGGGCCCAGGAAGTCATGCGAATCCACCTGCTGCGGGTGCGCACTAACCTGCTGGGCGGCCTTTAGCGCCAGCGACCCGTAGTCCCAGGGCAGGGCAAGCCCGCGCAATCATCGGCAACATTGTTGGCGCTCAGCTCCGCTTGCTGTCAGACTCGGAGGTGACCATCCCGAGCGGCTGAGAGATCTGGCTCTGTGACGCCGCAGCAACCCTGGCCCCTGCCTCGCGCAGGGACATTAGGGTGCTACTGCCAGGACCGATGGAGGAACCCGTGAGTAGTATTGACTTGTCCCAACCCTTGAAGTTCGCCTACTGGGTGCCCAATGTGAGCGGCGGGCTGGTGGTCTCGACCATCGAGCAGCGCACCGGCTGGGACTTCGAATACAACAAGAAGCTCGCCCGCATCGCCGAGGACGCCGGGTTTGAATACGCCCTCTCCCAGACCCGTTATGCGGCGTCCTACGGGGCGGACAAACAGCACGAGGCGACGTCCTTCTCGCTCGCCCTGCTGGCTGCCACGGAACGGCTGAAGGTGATTGCCGCCGTCCACCCTGGAATGTGGCACCCCGGGGTGCTGGCGAAATTCATCATCACTGCGGACCACATTTCCAACGGCCGCGCCGCCGTGAACATAGTCTCCGGCTGGCTTAAGAGCGAATTCACCGGCTTCGGGCTGGACTGGCTCGACCACGACGAACGCTATGTCCGCACCGAGGAATTCATCCGGATCCTGCGGGGGCTCTGGACGGAGCAGGAGTATTCGCAGGCCGGAAATTACTACAACATCAACAACTTCACGCTCAACCCGCCTCCGGTTCATGTTCCCGGCAGGGCGCACCCGGAAATCTTCTTCGGCGGGAACTCAACGGCCGCCCAGGCCACTGCCGGGCGTGTGGCGGACTGGTACTTCTCCAACGGGAAGGACCTCGACGGATTCAAGGAGAATATCGCTGGGGTCCAGGCGGCGGCTGCCCTGGCAGGACGCACGCCACGATTCGGGCTCAACGGGTTCGTGATCGCCCGGGACTCCGAGAAGGAAGCCCGCGAGACGCTACGGGAAATCGTAGCCAAGGCACACCGCCCGGCCGTTGAAGGCTTCCGCGACGCCGTCCAGGAAGCCGGCGCCTCCACGGCTGACAAGAAGGGTATGTGGGCTGACTCAACCTTTGAGGACCTCATCCAGTACAACGACGGGTTCAGGACGCAGCTGATCGGAACCCCGGAACAAATCGCTGAGCGTATCGTGGCATACAAGAAGATCGGCGTGAACCTCATGCTCACCTGCTATCTGCACTTCCAGGAGGAAGTTCAGGCCTTCGGCACGGACATCCTCCCGCTCGTCCGCGAACTCGAGGCCGACGCCGCCGCGAAAGCTGGCGTCGACTTCACCGCTCCTCCAACCATCACCAGTAAGGCAGGCGTCTAATGGCCGAAAAAACTTTCGGGTTCCGCACCCGGGCACTCCACGCCGGGGGCACCCCCGATGCCACGCACGGTGCGCGCGCCGTTCCCATCTACCAGACGACGTCGTTCGTTTTCAAAGACACCAACGACGCCGCCAACCTGTTTGCGCTGCAAAAGTACGGAAACATTTACTCGCGTATCGGCAATCCGACGGTTGCCGCGTTCGAGGAGCGCATCGCCTCGCTCGAAGGCGGCATCGGCGCGGTGGCGACGGCGTCGGGGATGAGCGCAGAATTCATCACCTTCGCGGCGTTGTGCCAGGCGGGCGACCATATTGTCGCAGCAGCCCAGCTCTACGGCGGTACCGTCACCCAGCTAGATGTGACCCTGCGCCGCTTCGGCATCAGCACCACTTTTGTTCCGGGGACTGATCCTGCCGACTATGCGGCCGCCATCCAGGAAAACACCAAGGCGGTCTACACCGAGGTGATCGCCAACCCCTCCGGCGAAATTGCGGATCTGGCAGGGCTTGCGGCGGTGGCCCACGACGCCGGTGTCCCGCTGATCGTCGACTCCACCCTGAGCACGCCCTACCTGATCCGCCCGATAGAACACGGCGCCGATATCGTGATCCATTCGGCCACCAAGTTCATCGGCGGCCACGGCACCACCCTCGGCGGCGTCGTTGTGGAGAGCGGCCGGTTCAATTGGGGCAACGGCAAGTTCCCGACCATGACCGAACCGGTAGCCTCCTATGGCGACATCAAATGGTGGGACAATTTCGGCGAATACGGCTTCCTGACGAAACTGCGCAGCGAGCAACTGCGCGATATTGGCCCGGCGTTATCGGCAACCTCGGCATTCCAGCTTCTTCAGGGAGTGGAGACGCTTGCCCAGCGTCTCGACGAACATCTCGTCAACGCCCGGGCAGTTGCGGAATGGCTCCAGGCCGACCCGCGGATCGAGTACGTGAACTATGCAGGCCTCCCCAGCCACCCCCACCACGCACGCGCCGGGAAATACCTCCCGCAGGGGCCCGGATCTGTATTCAGCTTCGGAGTCAAGGGCGGCCGCAGAGCTGGCCAGACGTTTATCGAATCGCTTCAACTAGCCTCACATCTGGCGAACGTAGGAGATTCACGCACCCTGGTGATCCACCCCGGCTCCACCACACACCAGCAACTCTCCGCGCAGCAACTCATTGCGGCCGGAATCCCCGAGGACCTCGTGCGGATATCGGTGGGACTCGAGGACCTCGAGGACATTCTGTGGGATCTCGATCAGGCGCTCACACAGGCCGTCAGTGTAGTCAGTGTAGGAGGACAGGCATGAACGCGGAACGTACCTGGGAAGCGCCGAGCGCGCCGGAGCGGTTGAACCTGCTCCGTAACGCCCGGTCCATTGCGATTGTGGGCGCCTCGGACAAACCGTCCAGAGCCTCCTACTTCGTGGCGACCTACCTGCAGTCCTCCTCGCCCTACCGCCTGTATTTCGTCAACCCGGTCGCTAAGGAAATACTGGGCCAACCCGCCTACGCCTCGCTGGCCGATCTGCCGGAAGTTCCCGACGTCGTGGACGTGTTTCGAAAGAACGAGGACATTCCCGGCGTCGTCGAGGAGGCGAAAGCCGTGGGCGCCAAGGTGCTGTGGCTCCAGCTCGGCACCTGGCACGAGGAGGCAGCCCGCGCAGCCGAAGCCGCGGGAATGAGTGTGGTGATGGACCGGTGCATCAAGATTGAACACGCACGCTTCCACGGCGGACTCAACCTCGCAGGCTTCGACACCGGCATCATCTCCTCCAAACGGCAAATCACCGCCTAGGGAGTAGCCCGCCTAGGCACGTTACAGCCGAGAGCCATCAGCGCTGCGCGGTATCGCTCACCGGGGATGGTTCGATGGCGCCGGTTGCGGCGTTGCCTGGCTCGGAACTATGTCATCTGCGGTCTCTGGCAGCTCCGGGGCGGCCGGAGCGGGTGGCACGCCGGAGATGCCCGCCTTCGGCTGCACCGGCGCATCCCGGTCTGCGCGGATGGGGCCGTTGAGCCGTGGAAGGAAATTCTCCCGGGTGATCCCGTGTGGAGCCGTGCCCCGTGGTCCCGGCAGGGCGGCGTCCGGCGCTACTGGGACGGCGGCCCCGCTACCAGCGCCTGCCGACCCGTTGCCCGCCCCGTTACCGTTCGGACCCGCTGGCTGCGGAACGGGTCGATTTTCGTCAGTGGTCGGCAGCCGGGTCGTGGGGTGTGGAAGGTCGAGGCGATCCCAGAGCTGGACTAGCGGGCCGACGACCCCTGACTCGAAGAGTGCCTGGCGGTTGGCGGGGCTGCTCAGCGCAGCGACACCGCTCACGCCTGTTGTCATGGCCAGCACGAGGACGCCACCAGCGATGGCCGCATTGCGCCGGCGCTTCTTGCGGTCGAACGGAACGGCGCCCGACCCGCCAGAACCAGTTTCAAATAGCGCCGCAAGCTGCGCGGACGGTTCCGGGGCGGGACGCTCGGCCAGGCTTCGCAGCGCAGCGAGCGCCACAGAGAGTTCAGCAGATGCCTCCACATCGGATTCAGCCAGCAAACCGGCGGCGAAATCGCCGTCGTCGGCTATGGGTTTAGTGACCATGATGCCGGGAATCCTCCTCTCCTAGTAGTTCTTTCAGTCGTGCAAGCCCACGCCGCTGAAGTTGTTTCACCGAGCCGACCGATTGGCCCATCACGCCAGCCACTTCAGCGAGTGGCAGATCGGCCACGATCCGCAGGGTGAGTACTTCGCGCTGGGCCTCCGCCAGTTCCTTCAGCAACTCGACCGCTACACCGCCTATCGCGTTCATGGCCTGATCCTCAGCCGACGCGCTTGTCCTGCGGTCCGAGGCTGGGTCGTAGGGGGATTGCCGTGGGCTGCGGGAACGCTTTCGAACGTCGTCGACGTATCTCGCATGCGCTACCGAAAAAAGAAAGGTGCGCAGGCCTTGCATTCCATTTGTCACCGTATTGAGTTGTGTCAGCACTGAGAGAAAAACTTCCTGGCTGAGCCCTTCCGGGTCATCAGCCCCTCTCGCGGTGAAATATCCGACCACCTTTGGAGCAAAATCGTTATAGATCCGCCCCAGCGCCACCGTGTCACCGGACTGCGCTGCCGTCAGGACATTGTCCGACAGCCCTGTAGTCAAAGTAACCTTCCTCAGTCGCGAACGAGGGTGTAGCAACCCACTAGAGAAACTACACCCCCGGCCACGCTCTCAACTAGCGACGTGAGGCGCCTGCTCCGACGGAAACGCTCGCGTTCGCACCGGCGCCAGCCGACTGCTCGGGGACGGTCACCGTCGCTGGGGTAGCAGGAACGGCTGGGGTGGCGGGCTCGCCATCCTCACCGGGAACGGCAGGAGTGGCTGGTACAGCCGCCACGGCGACACCGGAGTTCGCCTGCGCATCTGCGTCCAGCTCTGCATCTTCCTCAACGGAAGCATCGGCGTCCGCGTCACCGTCAGCGTTTACCGTGGCTGGAACTGCGGGAACCGCAGGGGTGGCAGGAGTGCCGTCCTCACCGGGAACGGCTGGGATGGCAGCTTCGGCCGGCGTGACGCTGGCGCTGTTCTCGATGGCGGTCTCGGATGCCGAGGTGTTCTCCAGGGCGGGAGCCGCAATAGCGACTCCGGTGCCAGCGAGAGCGAAAACCGCAGCAAGCGCAGCACCCTTCACGGGGAGGCTGAGTGCATTGAATTTCTGCAAGTTCTTCATAGGTCTCCTTGAGTAGCAGTCTGTGCTAAAAGTGAAGGCCGCGTCGGGACAGCTGGGGGGACGCCCCGACGCGGCACTTCCATTCAGGTAATCGCTGCACGGAACTGAAAAGTTACGCAGTACCGGGAAAAACTTTTACGGTCGCTACCTGAGAGAGGAAACCTCATTGTTCCGGGCGAACCGACGGTTGTTGAGCACGGGCAGAAATTCTCGCACGTCCTCGACCCGCTTGCGGGTGACCTCCGTCGTTACGACGCCTTCTTCCTCATCAGTGAGGTAAACATGGGCTATTCCCATAGGATCCAGGACCGCCGAATGGCCGATGGTGTGCGGACTGGAAGTTCCGGCGGCCGCAACCCAGACGGTATTTTCGATAGCCCGGGCTTTCAGCAGTGTCTCCCAGTGATCGACCTTGTGGTCGCCCTTGAACCATGCAGCCGGGATACACAACAAGTCCGCTCCAGCGTCAGCCAGTGCCCGGGCCTGCTCCGGGAAGCGCAGGTCGTAACAGGTCATCAATCCCACGGTCATTTCCCCGAACGGCACCACCTTGATGCCACCGTCTCCGGGCTTGATCCGCGACGATTCGTGATAGCTGAACGCGTCGTAGAGGTGGAGTTTGCGGTAGGTGTCCAGGATCCGGCCGGCGTCATCGACCAGGACCAGCGTGTTGTAGGGGCGTTCCTCCCCACTGGATTCATAGCCACCGGCAACAATGGCGATGCTGAATTCAGCCGCGAGAAAGGACAGTTGCTGCACGAAGGAACTCCAGTTCCGCTCCACCGCCAGATGGAGCGGACCGTCGACCTTTCCGATGGAGAACATGGACTCCTCCGGAAAAACAATCAGTTGGGAGCCCTCCGAGCTCGCCTGGTGCGCGAGCCTGCGCATCGTTTTCAGGTTCTCCGTGGTGTCAGCACCCGGGCGAAACTGACCAACACTGACTTTCATTGCCGCCGCCTTAGACTCGCCGTTCGTGTGCTCCCAGCCTACAGAAAGTCTCCGCCCGAGACCGGGCGCAGCACTCATGGTTTGTCCAGCTTCCGGGTAGAGGACACCCAGCCTCGGATGGTAGCGTCGCAACCTTGTTGTCTATGTGGCAGGAGGAAACCGTGCAGAGCAAATGGTTCATGAGCGTGGCGTTGGCCGCAGTGGTGGCCGCGACAACCGCGTGCGCAGGCGGCACCGGAAGCCCTGAAGGCACCGCGGGAACGGGGCAGGCCACCGAGAGCGCGCCGCCCGCAGGAGCAGCCGAAGCGCCCACCCCCGATCTGGAAGGCATTCCCGAGGTCGTGGCCGTGGTCAACGGCACGGAAATTTCCGCCGAACAGTTCACCTCCACCTATGAGGGCCAATTCCAGCAACTGGCTGCGCAGTCGCAGATGAGCGGCGAAGAGCTGAACCAGGATGAGTTGAAAACCCAAACCGTCGAAACAATGATCGGTACCGAGTTACTTCTCCAGGAGGCCAAAAAACGCGGCATCGAAGCAACCGATAAAGCGATAGCCGCCGAAGTCGAAAAGCTGGTGGCATCCAACCAGTTGAAGTCCAAAGAAGAGCTGTTCGCGTCTCTGGCCAAGCAGGGTCTGGACGAAAAAACCGTCAATGTCGAACTCGAAAAGCAGGTCCGGCTCAATGCGCTGATCGAGGAAGAAAGCGGAGACCTTAAGCCCACGGAAGAGGAATTAAAGGCCGCCTACGAGCAGGCTAAGGCCCAGCAGGCGCAACTTGGCAGTGCTGGAGGCGAGGCCGGGAAGGTGCCCTCCTTCGAGGAAATGCGTCCGGGCCTCGAGGAGCAACTGGTCAGCCAGAAACAGGGCGAAGCGGCGCAGACCCTCGTGGACAGCTTGCGCAAGTCAGCCGACGTCAAGGTCAATCTCTGACCCTAGCCCCGGCTACCCCGCGATCAGATCGTTGACCACAATGGTCTGATCGCGGTCCGGCCCCACTCCGATCGCGGAGAACCTCGTGCCGGAGAGCTTCTCTAGCGCCCGGACATAGGTTTGCGCGTTGTCCGGGAGGTCCGCGATCGTGCGGGCCCCCGTGATGTCTTCGCTCCAGCCGTCGAAGTATTCAAAGATTGGCTTCGCGTGGTGGAACTCGGTCTGCGTCATCGGCATTTCGTCGTGGCGCACGCCATCGATGTCGTACGCGACGCATACGGGAATGCTCTCAATGCCGGTGAGGACATCGAGCTTGGTCACGAAGTAGTCCGTAAATCCGTTGACCCGGCTGGCGTGCCGGGCAAGGACGGCGTCGTACCAGCCGCAGCGNNCTCGGTGGGGAACGGCCCGGCGCCTACCCGCGTGGTGTATGCCTTGATGATCCCTACAGCCCGGGTGATGCGTGTGGGTCCGATTCCGGAGCCCACGGACGCCCCTCCAGCGGTCGGGTTCGACGAGGTGACAAAGGGGTACGTCCCGTGGTCGACGTCCAGGAAGGTCGCCTGGCCACCTTCCATAAGCACCACTTTGCCGGCGTCGAGCGCTTCGTTGAGCACGAAGGTCGAGTCGATCACCAGTGGGCGTAGCCTGTCGGCAAAGGAGAGGAAGTACTGCACGACCTCCTCGACCTCGACATCGCGACGGTTATAGACCTTCACCAGCAGCGCGTTCTTCTGCTTCAGAGAACCCTCAACCTTCTGCCGGAGGATCGATTCGTCGAAGACGTCCTGCACGCGGATGCCCAGCCGTGCGACCTTGTCCATGTACGCGGGCCCGATTCCCCGTCCGGTGGTGCCGATGGCCCGTTTGCCCAGAAAACGTTCGGTGACTTTGTCCAGTACCTGGTGGTAGGGCGCAACAAGGTGCGCGTTGGCGGAAACACGAAGCTTGGAGGTATCAGCCCCGCGGGCCTCAAGTCCGTCAATTTCCTCGAACAGCGCTTCGAGATTGATGACACAGCCGTTGCCGATGATCGGCACCGCGTTGGGGCTCAGGATCCCGGCCGGGAGGAGCTTGAGTTCGTATTTTTCACCACCGACGACGACGGTGTGGCCGGCATTGTT
>DGBL01000052.1 GCA_002384315.1 Micrococcaceae bacterium UBA4005
CATCTGAGTGATGTTTTGCCGGTGATGCCAGCACCGCGATGGGTGCGCAACCATATCGAACCGATCGCGGTCCGCGACGTCATCCACTATTTGGTGGGCGCCCTGGACCTTCCGGCAGGCACCAACCGGAGCTTCGACATTGGATCACGGGAAATCCTGAGCTACGCCGAGATGATGAACCAGTACGCCGAAGCGGCCGGCCTTCCCCGCCGGACGATCCTTGCGTTGCCAGTGCTGACCCCGCGCCTGGCCGGTCATTGGGTCAACCTGGTCACTCCTATCCCGCGGGTTATGGCCATGCCGCTCATAGAGTCGCTCCAGCACGACGCCGTGACCGACGAACACGATATTGACACGTTTCTCCCGCTGCCGGACGGAGGCCTCACCGGGTACCGGAAGGCGGTGGATCTGGCATTGGGCAAAATGCGTAGCGGTGAGGTAGAAACCAGTTGGGCCGGAGCTTCCCGGCTCGACGCGGTGGCTGACCCGCTGCCCTCTGATCCGCAGTGGGCCGGACATACGGTCTTCACCGATGTGCAGAGTTATGCGTCCACCGCGTCGGCGCAGGATCTCTGGCGCGTGATCGAAAGCATCGGCGGGCGCAACGGCTGGTATTCCTGGCCGGTCGGGTGGGCGGCCCGCGGCTGGCTGGATAAGCTCGCCGGCGGGGTGGGCCTGCGCCGTGGACGCCGTGACCCCGACGAATTGTTGACCGGTGAGGCGCTCGACTTTTGGCGGGTCGAGGAACTGGTGCGGGGTGAACGCCTTCGCCTGCGGGCGGAAATGAAAGTTCCTGGCCGGGCGTGGCTCGAACTCACGGTTGCGCCGCGTGGGAGTGGAAGCGAGTACCGTCAGCGGGCAGTCTTTTTCCCGCACGGGCTCTCCGGGCGCCTGTACTGGCTGGCTGTCCTGCCGTTCCACGGATTCATCTTCAAATCGATGGCCCGTAATATAGTCCGCGCCGCCGAAGCGCGCCGTTAGGTGACTTGAGCCCCGGAGCCTAGAGCGCCGGCACTGACCGGGGCCGCACGACAGTCCACAGCACCACGATGCCCACCACAATGCACCCTGCCATGACGGCGCCCATCGGCGTGGCCGAATCGATCCCCAGCACTCCTACCAGCGGTGAGATGATCCCGGCCAGGCCGAATGTTGTTGCACCCAGCAGCGATGCCGCCGTACCCGCCCGCGCGCCGTGGTTGATCAATGCCAGCACCTGCACGCACGGAAAGACGAATCCGGTGGCCATGATGTAAAACCACAGCGGAATAGCCGTACCCCACAGCCCGAAGCCCCACTGGTCGAAGAGCACGATTAGCAGAGCCATGGAGAGCATGACGGCGGTGGCATAGACGATCACCCATTGCGGTCCGATGCGGCGCATCACCCGCGAACTGGCTTGCACCCCGGCGACGATCCCGAGCGAATTCACCGCAAACAGCAACCCGTATTGTTGTTCGTTGAATCCGTAGGGACCTTGGAAAAGGAACGGTGAAGCCGAGAGGTAGGAGAACAAGCCAGCGAAGTTCATACCGCCCACGAGCAGGATGCCAATGAACACCCGATCGCCCAGTACCGCCCGGTAGCGTTGCACCGCTGTGGAACCCGAACTTTTGCGCAGTGTCGCCGGAAGAGTTTCCACGATGAAGACGGAAACGGCGATGATCACCAGGACCCCGTAGCCAGCGAGGAACCAGAAAATCCCGGGCCAGGGCATCACCAACAGCAATTGCGAGCCGATGACCGGAGCGAAAATCGGGGCCATCCCCGTGACC
Organism: Micrococcaceae bacterium UBA4005; assembly: GCA_002384315.1. Classification (GTDB taxonomy): domain Bacteria; phylum Actinomycetota; class Actinomycetes; order Actinomycetales; family Micrococcaceae; genus Arthrobacter_D. Next base: position 1,776 of record DGBL01000052.1, read on the forward strand.
AGGGCCATGTAGGAGAGCATCCGCACCAGTGGGTACCCACTGAACAGGTCCCGGATCATCGCCATGGCGACCACGGCGCCCCCTGCCGCTCCTACTCCCTGCAATACGCGGAACACCATGAGCATCCCGATGTCGGTGGAAGCGGCGGCTCCCACCGAGGCGCCGACGTGCAGGGCCGTCGCTGCGATCAGCGGCAGCCGGCGTCCGACCTTGTCGCTTAACGGTCCGATCAGAAGCTGGCCGCTGGCAAATCCGACAATTGTCCCCGTGAGGGTCAGCTGGACCGCGGCCTCGGTGGTCCCCAGGTCAACCCGCACGGAGGGAAAGGCGGGCAGATACAGATCGATGGTGAAGGGCCCCAGTGCAGTAATTGCGCCCAGAATTATCACATAAATCAATTTCTGCCGACGACTCAGGGAGTCACCGGGGTGTGCGGTAATACTCACGAGAGACCATTTCTACGGGGACGGACAGGCGTGCCGCTCCATCCCGGAGAGCTCGCCTGCGCAAAGTGGTTGCCGGACCGAATCAATTGTTGGACCATCCTAGCGGCTGGGGAGGTTCCTGCGCAGTAAGTAGGCTTGGTATTGCCGTAGGGTGAATGAAGGGCTGGTCCGACCGTTGCTGCAGGTCAGGAGCCAGCCCAGTGGTAATTTTAGCTCAGGACCGTTCGGAAACCGGATGATGGATGGAGGCAGGGCGTATGCAGAGCTCGGTGAACACGCGCGGTAAGCGCGCAACTAGCAAGTCCTCGCTCTTTGGGCTGATCAGGCTCATTGTGCGGCTCACGCCGCGGCAGATCAGCGACGAGATGTCGCTGGCTGTGGCGCAGATGAAGCAGAAGGGGATGAGCGCCGGGATCGCCGCTGCGTTCGTGCTCGGCGCGCTGGTCTTTGTCGCGGCGTTTGCGGTGGCGCTCATCGTCGCAGCGATTTCCGCACTGGCAGCTCTGGTGCCGACGTGGCTGGCGGCACTGATTGTCGCCGCGGTATTCCTGCTCATTGCGGGGATCCTTGCTCTCCTGGGTGTCGCACGGTTCAAGAAAGTCCTCCCATTGGTGCCCCAGGATGCGTTGCGCGGGATTCGCTACGACCTAGGCGTCCTGCGCGAAGGGCGTAGCTTCGACCCGGGAACGCTCGAGGCGAAGAAGCCCGACGCTGAAAAAAAGACAGCCGACAAGCCGGAAGCTCCCAAAGCGCCGGCTCCCACCTATGAGGAACTACGTGGGCGCTCCGGCGACCGACGCGCCCACCTGGCGGAGTTGCGCGACTCGCTCGGGACGAGGGTCGACGTCAAGGAGCGGATTCGGGTGGCAAAGGCGAACGCGCGTGGGCGTCGCGCCGCCGCCGACGTCGCGCATAACACCAGCCTGGCGGATCGGTGGAAACCACTCAGCGCACTTGCTGGTTCTGTTGCCGCTGCCGTCGTGCTGCTCAGGCGGCTGCTCTCGAGGTAGGACCGCGCTGGTCGCTGCCTGCATAATGGGAGGGGAGGCATAGTGATCAGACTTATCGGGGCAGGTGCAAGGCCAGGGCACGCCAGAACTGTGCGCACAACTCTCTGGACTGCGCCGAACATGCTCACCATTGCCCGGTTTCTCTGTGTTCCCTGGTTTGTCTGGCTGATCATCAGCGATGCGTATGCTGGCGCCGTCGTCGTGCTTGTACTCCTTGGCTCGACCGACTGGATTGACGGCTATATCGCGCGCAGGTTCAACCAGGAGTCCACGGTGGGCACGTGGATGGATCCGGTCGCGGATCGCGCCGCGCTGATCGTGGTCGCCGCAACGTTCGTCGTCGATGGTGTGGCTCCGGCCTGGCTCATATGGACCATTGTGATTCCCGATGTCATCCTGATTGCCAATGCGCTGATCCTGTTCCACGGGCCGCTTCACCTGCCGGTGAGCAATGTCGGAAAGGTGCGCACGGCGCTCCTGCTGCTGGGGGCTCCCTTGCTGCTCCTGCAACGCGTCCCCGGGTTCGAGGCGTCCTGGCTTGGCATCGCGGCCACGACTATCCTGGCTGTCGGGTGCGTCGGGCACCTCATTGCTTTCTATGGCTATTTTGTGGCCGCGCACCGGAAGTACCGCGATGAGCGGCGTGCCGGAGAATTCCCGGCACCCATGAGGCAGGAATCTGCCGGTGGGTCCTGACCCGGGCACGCGCCTGGGCCCGCGCCCGGTAGGGACGGGCGAGCCCTGATGGCATCGGTAGCTATCGTCCTGGCCGTGTGCGGGGCCTGTTTCCTCGCTTTCGGCGCTCAGCGACAGGGCAGTGCGGTCCGTGCCAGCACGGGCGGACTGCAGCTGAGTTCGGTGGGATTCCTGCGGCTCCTGCGCAGCCCGCGGTGGCTTTTCGGGCTCGCACTGCTGGGCGCAGGCACTATTTTGAACGTTATCGCCCTGAGTATGGCAAGCCTGACCGTGATCCAGCCGATTGGTGCGATCGCCCTGGTGATCACGACTATTGTGAACTCCCGTGACCAAGGCATCCGCTTGAACCGGGCCACCGTCGCTGCGATCATCGCCTGCGTCTCGGGCAGCGCCTTCTTCGTCCTCCTGGCGGTGAACGTCACCCACGCCGACCAGACAATTTCAGCTGCGCAGGAAGTGACCTCAGCGCTGCTGGTGGCTTCCGCAGTGATGGTGCTGGGCACGGTGGCTTTGCTGGGAAAACGCCGCTTGGGTGCTTTCGCCTACATTATCGGCGCGGGCGTACTCTTCGGTTTCGTGGCGGTCCTGACAAAGGTCGTTGCCACGGATCTGCTCCATCCGAATGGACGCCTGCTACTGAACGTGCCCTGGTACACCCTGCTCGCACTGCTGGGCGCTGGCGCGCTGGGCTGGTGGTTTGTGCAGAGCGCGTATGCGACAGGTCCACCTGATCTGGTGATCGCCGGATTGACCGTCATTGACCCGATGGTAGGCATCGCTGTCGGCATCATCGTGCTGGGCGAATTGCGGCCAGGAGTCCAGACCGTCACGGCGATTGGGATGGCTACAGCCGCATTGATTGCTATCGTGGGGGTGATCGCTCTGTCGCACCATCACCCCGACGTGGTCAAGCGGAAAACACAAGAACGACGTCGGCTGCCGCACCAATAACCTCTGTGGGGGATTTCTCGTGAGTTACCCGGCTGAAAACAAGCCATTGACCATCCTGATAGCCGCCGACACCTATCCGCCGAACGTCAACGGCGCGGCACAGTTCGGCTACCGGCTTGCTGAAGGAATGACGGCCCGCGGACACCGGGTTCATGTACTCGCCCCCAATACCGGGAGCGGCCCCAGCCAGAGCGAACCGGGCGGGCGGTGGAACGTGCATCGCCTCCGTTCGCACAGCGTACCCACCCACGATTACTGGCGCATTTGCCTTCCGTGGGAAATCAAGCGGGACATCAGCAGACTTTTCGACCAAGTCCAACCGGACGTCGTCCATATCCAGTGTCATTACATGGTGGGGGAATACGCGCTGTATGAAGCTGCGCGCCGCGGCATACGGGTNNCCGGGCGAGGTTATCGAGCCCCATGACTACCCGACAGTGTTGTTCGTTGGACGGCTGGCGGAGGAAAAGCATGTTGACGTGCTTATTGACGCTATAGCGAAGACTCCGCCCGAACTCAACGTGCACTGCGAGATTGTCGGCGGGGGCGAAGTCAAGGCAGACCTGCAAGCGCGGGTTGCCCGGCGCGGACTGCAGGGCCGGGTCGTTTTCCGTGGGTTGATCAGCGATGAGGAACTACGGCTCGCTTATCTGCGGGCGGCAATCTTTTGCCAGCCGGGAACCGCCGAACTGCAGTCCCTTGTCACCCTCGAGGCGATGTCCGCGTCGCTACCTGTGTTGCTGGCCAACGCGATGGCCCTGCCTCACCTGGTCGAGGAGGGAGAAAACGGGTACCTGTTCACGCCGCATGACAGCACGGAACTTGCCGCCCGCATTACAGAACTTCTGACACTTCCGGCTTCCGACCTGGAACGCATGGGTAAAGGGAGCCGTTCGGTGGTGGAGCGTCATAGCATTGCCGCGACGCTATCCACCTTCGAAGATCTGTACTACGGGTTTTCCCACTGAGAAGGACCGTTCCACTGGGAACTGCGGGCCGCCGAAAGGATGCTCCTGAGTCTGCTCGACAGTATTGGTAGGGCTGCTCGGACTTGAACCGAGGACCTTAGGATTATGAGTCCCGCGCTCTAACCAGCTGAGCTACAGCCCCGTGATGCAGATCCAGCCTAGGCCAGGACCGACAACGGTCCAAAACCGCCGTTCCCGCACCAGGATCCGAGTGGGGTGACGGGATCCACTGGCCAAGGATATTACCCGCAAGTAACATGGTTCAATGACTAGCCGACGTGTTGATGCCGGGCGTTTTCCCACTGCGGATGCGGATTTCTTCGCCTTCGAAAACCTGCTCTCGGACAAGGAGCGCTCACGGCTGGCGGAAATACGCTCCTGGCTCGAGGCGGAGGTGCGCCCCCACGCAGTCACCTGGTGGAACGAGGGAGTCTTTCCGCGCGGACTGGTGGCCAAAATGGCGGAGCTGGATCCGATGAGCCCGGTCCGCAGGCAAGGGTATTCAAACCTGTTCGCAGGGATGGTCCATGCCGAATTTACGCGCGCGGATACGTCGATCGCCACCTTCCTGGGAGTGCATGACGGATTATTCGCCGGTTCCATCGAACTGCTTGCCTCACCAGAGCAACAGCAGCGGTGGCTTCCAGATATTTACGCGATGCGCACGATTGGCGCGTTTGGCCTGACGGAACCGCTGGGTGGCTCCGATGTTGCTGGTGGGACGCGGACTACAGCCCAACGGGATGGCGATACCTGGATTCTCAATGGAGCAAAACGGTGGATCGGCAACGCGACGTTTGCCGACTGGGTGATTATTTTCGCTAGGGATGTTGCGGACAACCAAGTCAAAGGATTCATGGTGGACACGACGCTCGAGGGGTTTTCTGCGACGAAGATTGAACACAAGATCGCGCTGCGCGCGGTCGAAAACGCTGACATTACGCTGGAGAACGTCGTTGTGCCGGATTCATTCCACCTGTGCGGGGCCAATAGCTTCGCGGACACTAACAAGGTTCTTCGGGTCACCCGTCTCTCAGTTGGCTGGCAGGCTGTCGGCCAGCAGCTTGCGGCATTCGATGTCGCCCGCCGCTATGCGGTCGAACGCCACCAGTTCGGGCGCCCGTTGGGGTCCTTCCAGCTCATCCAGCAGCAACTCGTCCAGATCCTGGGCAACGCGGTGAGTTCGATGGGAATGATGGTGCGGCTGTCCCAACTTGAGGATGGAGGGCAGGCGAGGGACGAACAGTCCGCCCTCGCCAAGGCATTTACGACGGCACGCATGCGCGAAAGCGTCGCCGCGGGAAGAAGCATTCTTGGCGGAAACGGAATCGTCACCGATTACGAGATGGCGAAGATATTCTCCGATGCCGAAGCCATTTACTCCTATGAGGGGACTCAGGAAATTAACACCCTAGTGGTGGGCAGGGCCATTACCGGGATCGCAGCATTTACCTAACCTGCTGTGAGCGGCAGGAGCACCGACGGCCGCCGGTCAAGCACGAAGTCGAGCGGATCAACATACACTCCGTTCAGCCTGGTTCCCCAGTGGAGGCATCCTGACCGGCAATGTCCCGCACCCGCGACGACGCCAACCTCCATGCCAGGCTCTACCCGCTGGCCCGTTTGGAGGCTGCTCGTGACCGGCTCGAAACTGCTCAGCACTCCGTTCTCGTGGCGGATGGTCAGTACCGGACGATCCACGACCACGCCCACGAACACCACAGTTCCCGCAGCGGGGCTGAGGACATCCGCCGAGGTTTCCGCGGCGAGGTCCACGCCTCGATGCCCTGCCATCCAGACTTGCGGGGGCGGCTGGAAGCCCCGGGTTACCTGCGGCTCGGGAAGTATCGGCCACATCCACCGGCCGCTTTCGGTTCCTGCTGCCGTACTTCCGACCGTGGCGCTTCCGGCTGTGCTTGTGTCTACTGTGCGGGTGTCTACGGCGCTGGCCGGCTGACCCGCGGGCGTCACGGCCCATGACGCAGCCAAAGCTACCGCGAGTAGTCGACGGCGTGCAGGAGGATTCATGCGTCCCATCCTGAGGCTCGGACAAGCGCAGAAGGCAGCGGTCCCGGCTATGTGGATAAGGGTGCAGATGGGCCAGTGGATGAACGCTTCCGCCCAGCAGTGAGCGTCGCTGGCGAGGCAACCGCTGTAGTACACTTATCGGAGCAGTTCGCTGTTCAATCGGCGCGCTGACTACGCGTAGCTGTGACCCTTCGCAAAGCATCGGAAGGGCATGCGTCCATCGGTCTGGTTCTCCAGTAGCGGGCGCAGGGCTCCGGTATATCCTTCAGGACCTTGTCCCAGAAGTTTCCGGCGGCAGGCAGCTACTAGGAATTCCGCCCGTTCCGGGTGGAACAAGACAACCGTCAACAAGCATCGGTACAGCGTCCTTGACGCGAAAAACCGTGCTGAAAGAAAGGCATGACATGCCAGTAGTAACCATGCGCCAGCTGCTCGACAGCGGCGTCCACTTCGGTCACCAGACCCGCCGTTGGAACCCGAA
>DGBL01000030.1:0-472 GCA_002384315.1 Micrococcaceae bacterium UBA4005
CTGCTGCCCGCCAGCCCGGCACGCACCCAGCTCCACCGGATCAGCCCCAGCTGCGGGGACGCGCTGACCGTCCAGCTGCAGCTTGACGCGGGGGTCGTCACCGCCGTGCGCTGGGAGGGGCACGGCTGCGAGATTTCCCGGGCCGCGGCCTCGCTGCTGGCGGCAAACCTGGCGAACCTGCCGATCGAAGCGGCTCGGGGCGTGGTCACCCGTTACCTGAGCGCGGGCGCGGGCGGCGGGATCGGGGACGGCGAGGCGGTGGCGGATGCGATGCTGCTGGCGAGCGCCGAGCTCGCACCGCTTCGCCGTCGCTGCGCGCGGCTGGCCTGGCAGGCCGCCGCCGAACTGCTGGGCTGATGTGAGGTGTCCACCAACAACGGGTCAAGGCCAGTATTGATCACCAGCCTCACGGCCTCATCCTTGAACTCAGGAGTGAACTCCCGACGCTTGTTTCCCATAATGAACATTCTCT
>DGBL01000030.1:676-6246 GCA_002384315.1 Micrococcaceae bacterium UBA4005
GCAATACTCAAACCAGACCGCGGAGAATCAGAAAGCCGCATAACCCGTGTCCACCAAACGGGGGCAAGGCCACACCAAACCGGGGGCAGTTTCGAATTCAGATCGACCTTGACACATTTCGGCCGCGGAAATACTCTCTAGCAATGGTAGACAGACCTGTCGACCAATCGAGAAAGGGGAAATTGGTGCTGAAGATAAAGAAAGCCGGAGCGGTGCTAACCGCTGCCGCAATGACGGTCGGACTGCTATTGACGTTGGCGCCTGCAACTGCGTTTGCGGGGAACTCGGCTTATTGCAGCGGAGTGTGGGTTTGCGTTTACAAGAACAGTGATTTCAATGTCGGACTGGGATATCGCGGAGCTGGGTTCTCTCTCCAGAATATCTCCGCAGCAAACGACAATGAAGTGTCGTCATGGGAGAATCGCACTGGCACGAACGCGAGATGGTACACAGACGGAGGCGGTGCCGGGACTTGTCACAACATGAGCAGGTACTCGGAGCTCAACTGGATGAGCCCGTTCGGCCAGAACGATAACATGTCCTCATGGGCGGGAAATGGCTCGTGCTGACTTGCCGCAGTCATTGAGTCGGTCTGCGGGGCGAGGTGCGGTACTCGAAGCGGTGCAGATTTCGCGCGTCTTTGAGATGCCAGCTGAGCGCGTGTTCGGTGTCCGAGATGTCAGCTTGACCGTTAGGCAGGGGGATTTTGTCTGCCTGATGGGGCCGAGTGGCTGCGGAAAGTCGACACTATTGTCGCTTCTCGCTGGGTTGGATGTTCCAACTGGGGGTCGCGTCTTGTTCGGCGGACAGGATCTGTCGGGTACTTCGGCGGAAGACCGCGCAGCAGTCAGGCTTCGGGAGATCGGCATGGTGTTTCAGGATCACCAACTGATTCCTGAGTTCACGGCAGTCGAGAACGTGATGTTGCCCTTGGAGCTCCAAGGGCAACATCACGACGAGGCGGAAGCCGCCGCCGGTGAAGCACTCGACCGCGTTGGCCTGAAAGATCTGGCTCACCGGTTTCCGTCCGAACTGTCCGGAGGTCAGCGGCAGCGCATTGGGTTAGCTCGAGCGATTGTAGGAACGCGGAGGGCGGTACTGGCTGATGAGGCGACTGGGTCGCTGGACCACGAGAACTCGAAGATGGTGTTCCAGTTACTCAGGGATCTTGCTGCTCAAGGGTATGCGGTCCTGGCCGCAACGCACGATCCGTTGGCTGCGAAGTTCGCTGATCGCACATTGCGCATGATCGACGGCTCCCTCTCCGAGAGCGAAGTAACCACAGTTGGTGAGCACGAACGATGACCGCCCACTCCGGGTGGCGGTTATCTCTGCGTTTGGCGAGACCCCGCTCGGGCACGTGGTGGACCGCCCCGCTAGTGGTACTTGGTGCCGTTCTCACTGTGGTATTCGTCGTACTTCTGCGCATGGAACTAAGTCCGGCGGCCGAACGTGAGTACCGCTATGGAGGCATGGACACCGCCGTCTACTTCAACGACTATGTGCCGACCGCTGAGGCTGAGTTTCCGATGAGCGAGGCGATTGATGAGCTTTCGGAGGCTTCTGGATCCTCCGCGTGCGGCGAGATTAACTCCATCATGCAAACGGACACTCGGGATGGCCAAACCTATTCGTATCGCGAGTTTCAAGAGCCCTGTATTCCAGATCAGTGGGGATATTCGCTCTCAGATGGGCGCTGGCCCGACGCTCCCGGCGAGGTCGTTGTCTCACCAGCGACAGGCTTGACCGACGGTGCCATACTCCAGGGCCTGGCCCCTGGCGATTTGACGGTCGTCGGACAGGTGGTGAACCCTCACGCTACGCGAGCCCTGACTCTCCTGGCCGCATCTGGAACCTGGAGATCCTGGGACTGGCCGGCGGCCAGTTCGGCTTTCCCTAGGCTCTCGGCGACGGTCATCGGCTACACAACTTCGGACGATTACCAGGCCTTGGCAAACTCCTATCACGCGCGAGCAGACTCGGATCCTTCGGCCTCAAGCTTAGAAGTGGCGAACTTCGCAGTTCGGGGCGCGCCCGTGGTCGAGAAAATGCCGTACCTGTATGGATGGGTCGCGGTGCCGGTCGCGATCCTCGCTGCAGCGCTGGGCTTGGCGTTGCGCGCCCGGTACTCGGGAGAACGTCGCAGACTCTTGATTGAACAGGGTTTGGCCCCTCGTTCCGCGGCGCGGGTCGTTCACGGCGCAGAGGTCATCGCGCTCGTTCCGGCGAGTATCGGCGGCGTGTTGACAGGGTGGTTGGTCGGTTACGCGGCCGGTCCCGTTGCTGCGTGGATTGCTGGACACGAGCCTTCGCCGATGCCCTTGCCATGGGACCCGCTGGTCCGAGTGGTTGGCGGCACCATCATCGTGTGGCTCAGTGTCCTTATCGCATCTCAGATAGGGCAGCATGGAGACCGCAGTGCCGATGGAGTGCGTGCTAGTGGGGAAGGAGCGCGCTCGTTTGCGACCGTGCGGCATTTGCTCGCCGTGGCTGGAGCGGGGATGGGCGTCTTCCTAGCGCTCTCGATTCGAGATGTGTCGATCATCTTCGCGATACTCCTGCTCTGGGTGGTGGCTCTTGGCCTTGTTTCGCCAGAATTGGTCACGTGGATTGTGAAACGGTTCCCAACGCGAAACCCGGCAAGCAGACTTGCGTGGCGACGCGTTGCCGAACGGCCCACCGCAGCGGCTGTCGCCGTCATGGCGGCGGCGCTCACTGTGGGGCCGGTCATCGCCATGGCGACACTGCTCGCTTCCGACATTGCCGCGCAGAATGAGAATGCAAGAACGCCGCCTCGCGAAGGGCAGGCCTTGTATTACCTCGCCGGTGATGAGGGTACGGATTCACGGATCACTACAATGGTCACAGAGATCGCCGGCGACGACGCGAGCGTCGTCGCCGTGTCAACGCCGCAAACGGCAAACGGTGACGGCATCGTGGCCTCCTCTGGGGGCTTGGGGGCCGTCGATGTGATCAGCAGTGTCGACGACCTAGAGGTTCTCCTTGGAGGGCCTGTATCTGACGGCGCCAGACGTGTGCTCAAGGACGGCGGGATTCTGTGGAATCCGGAATATGGCGAGCCCCAAGTGTGGACGATTGGTGCCGCGTCGACGACCGCCATCCCGCTTACCGGTGCAGTCTCCGAGGCATTCGAGGAACGTTGGGCGCGGTCGACGGCAGGATTCATGCTCGAAGCCACCGCTGAGAGCCGGGACTTGACTGTCGTAGATAGCCTCCTAGTCTTCGGCGGGTTGACGAGTGAAGAGGCGAGGCAGGTTGGCGATGAACTTGTGCGGCAAGGATTCGATGGAAGCCTTGTGCGAACGTTCCGGCCAGATGACCCCTACTCGGTGACACCATTCCAACTCGGGCTCATTGGAGTACTCGGGGTTGTTGGTGTCGCAATGATTACTAGTTCCACTCGGGGCAGCGTGGATTCGCTCAGAAAGCAAAACGCTGGCCTCATCGCGCTCGGGATTCCTCGCTCGTGGCTCGGGCGTGTATTCCTCCGTGAGACAGGAGTCACGCTTCTCTTGGGCGTCGTTGCCGGCGTGGCTATCTCCATAGTTACGACTCTGCTCGGTCTGCTGCAACTCGGGATCGGAATTGCGGTCCCGGTGGTGCCCACCGTGATCTACCTCATCGCTCTGAGCCTCACGCTCCTCACTATCGGAGCCATGGGGTTCGCACGAATCCGCAGCTAGAGTTGCGCGTGGCCAAGTCCCTGATTGTGGTGTACCGCGTGTTCCTCTTCGAGGTGTTCGGGGTTAGGTGGTGAGTGCGATGTTGGGGTCGGCGATCACCTCTCTCACGGTGTCAGGGTCGACGCGTGTGTCGTTGACCAGCTGCAGGCGGCTCTTGGCGAGGATCTCCAGCCCGAGATAGCGGCGCCCTTCGGCCTATTCGTCGGTCTGCTCGGCCAGCACCGCGTCGACCAGGCGCACGATCGCGTCCCGGTTGGGGAAGATTCCGACGGAGTCGGCGCCGCGTCGGATTCGGGCTGGTCATTGACGGAGTGGAGCATCGCTTTCACCGCCGGCCACATGCTCTTCGGTGTCACGCTCATCAGGTTTGCGGCGTAGGGGACTGCCCCCTGTTTGGTTGACTTCTGACCCGTGAGGGTTCGTCTTCGCCGGAAGTACGTCATCATGCCCAAGTCCTGCGAAGCTGGAGCGGTTCATCCGCTCGGGGCTCACTGCTGACCGCTAGAGCAGGCGGGTCTGCGGCGGATCGGGCGAGTCCGCATCGCGGCCGTCCGAGAGATCGCCGCACTCGACCAGTTCGGCACCGTGCCTGCGCAGATAGGGTCCGGCGCCGCGGTCTCCTCTCGCTTCGGCGGCGACGCTCGCCCAGTGGTCTCGCCCGATGACGACTGGATGCCCCGGCACGCCGGCGTGCACGGCCCGCCGCAGCGTCGTGGTACCGGCCGGCGGCAGGGCGGAGCCCGGCTCGAGACCCAGCACGCGGAGGACCTCGCCGGGCACGGCCGTGGGCAGATCGGCCAGGGTCAGCACGACGGCGTCGGCGGGGTAATCGCTGACCGCGGCGAGACCGCGGGCCAGACTGCGGGAGAGCCCAGCAGTGTAATCGGGGGCCGGCACCGATCGCAGCCAGTCCGCCTCGGGCAGCAGCGCCCCCGCCGCCTCCGCTTCCGCCCCGAGCACCACGACGACGTCGTCGCAGCCGCCTTCGTGCAGGATCCGGGCCGCTCGGGCGGGCCAGGATTCGCCGTCCTCGGCGAGAATCAGGGCCTTGGCTATGCCCATCCGGCTTCCCCGACCCGCTGCAAGAACAACGCCGATATAACGGCCTGCAGACAGGGGCATGGCTACAGTTATACAGAGTAACCGGCAACAAGACCCGATTCCGGTGGCATCAGAGGGGCNNGTAATGGCCTCCGGACCTTTCGCCGCGGTCTCCGATCTGGTCTACTTCGCCGCCGAGGCAGCCCGCCAGCTCAGCCCCGAGGAGGTCGAGCAGGCGCTCGCCGCCCACCCGCGTATTGGCGAGCGACCGAGCGGCGACGGCATCGCCGAGGAACTCTCCCGCTCGGAACAGTCCGCCGAGGATGCCGACGACGAGAAGTTGGTCGCCGAGCTCATCGCGGGCAATGAAGCCTATGAGGAACGGTTCAATCGAGTCTTCCTAATCCGGGCTGCCGGCCGCAGTCGACAGGACATTGTGAACGAGTTGCACCGGCGGATGGTCAATGATGACGAGCGCGAACTGGCCGAGGTTCGACAGCAGCTCGCGGAGATCGCCGTCCTGCGCATCGAGAAACTCTTCGGCGACGAGATGGAGGAGACAACCATGACTGAAGGCCGCACCGAGGATTCCGTTCCGCTCGAGGAGGGTACCGAGCCATCGGGCGATGCTGAATGGTTGACCCAGGACGGCATCGAGGACGGCTTGCCAGTCGCGGCCGATGCGGAGGGCGACTCCTCCGCTGGGGACTCGGGGGCGCCCGCCGATGCGGCAGGCCAGATCATCATGGACGCCGACCCGATCGAGGACCCCTTCGGAGTGCAGGCCGAGGCCGAGGCCGTGGAGATGGCGGCAGCGGAGGCGGT
>DGBL01000030.1:6284-6564 GCA_002384315.1 Micrococcaceae bacterium UBA4005
CCGAGCCCGAGCCCGAGATCGCGATCGAGATCGAGATCGAGCCGGAGATCGAGCCGGAACCGGCGTTGGCGACGCACGCTGGGCCGGAACCCGCAGTCCTTTACGTGAACAGCCGGCTGTCGACCCACGTGATCAACGCGACGTCGGGCAAGCCGGCAGCGGGGATCGGCGTGGCCCTGCTCGAGCAGCCCGAGAACAACATCGGCTCATGGATTCCGCTGGCCGTCAACGTCACTGACGCCGCCGGCCGGATCGGGCAGCTCTCGGATGGTCCGCTGCA
>DGBL01000137.1:0-720 GCA_002384315.1 Micrococcaceae bacterium UBA4005
TGTGGTTTCTGGGGTTGGTAGTCGATGTTCGGGTTGAGGGTCAGTTCGCGGAGGAGTTCTCCGGTTTTGGCGTTGATGATTCTGATGTTGCTGGTAGGTGCGGCGAATCTAACCTGTCTGGGGCGGAGTTTGAGAATAGGGTGCCCCGCAAAGTCACGTTCCGATCGACCGCGACCAGCAACTCCACCCAGCGGGACTTTCCCCTCTACAAGTGCCCTGGCTGGGAGAGTCGGCGCTTAGGTTCACCAGAAGCAACGCCATGGAGAGGGGAGCGTCGCTTCCATCTGCGAATTCAAGATCTTGGCAGTCTGTGAATGGTCAGGACTCCTGCACCAAGGCTGGGGGTTTGAGTCGGATGCGCACTGCGGTACCGGCGCAGAGAATGACGGCGAGGCCTCCGGCGACGGTAGTCCAGGTGAGCGTCTCGCCCAGTAGGAGCCCGGCCCAGCAGATGCTCAGCACGGGCTGAATGAGCTGGATCTGGCTGACCCGGGTCATGGGGCCGATCGCCAGGCCGCGATACCAGGCGAAGAAACCAAGGAACATGCTCACCACCCCCAAGTAGGCGAAAGCGGCCCACTCCACCGGGGTTCCGGAGGGCGGTTGCTGGACGATGGACAGCACGGTCAAGAACACCATGAGGGGCGATGCCAGCACGAGTGCCCAGGATACGGTCTGCCAGGCGCCGAGCTCGCGTGCGAGCAGGCCGCCTTCGGCATA
>DGBL01000137.1:769-15429 GCA_002384315.1 Micrococcaceae bacterium UBA4005
CCCGCGGAGAGCCGCAACCGTTGCCGTCGCGGCCGGCAGTAGGGCGATGACGACGGCGCCGTGGCTGGCGGGCGCGGTGGTGAGCGCGAAGGAGGTGAGCAGTGGGAATCCGATGACTATTCCGGCGGAGACCACCGCGAGCCGCACCCACTGCACACCCTGGGGAAAGCATTGGCGTGTAACCGCGAGGGCGGAGGCGGCTAGAACTGCGGCCAGTACTGCCCGGCCGGAGCCGATGAACAGCGGTGAAAGTCCCGCGACAGCCACCCTGGTGAAAGGTACGGTAAAAGAAAAGGCAGCTACTCCAAGAAGGCCCCACCATAAACCACTGGGCTGCCGGTTCGGTATCACTGGGCGAAAAAGTGCGGTAGCGCTACTCTTGTCTCTCATGAACAACGATAGCAGTTCTCGGATTGTGCTGCGCCTCAGGGAATGGATCGCCGGGGCATCTCCAGGATCACGACTGCCGTCCACGCGGTCGCTTGTGGCCGAGTACCACGCGAGTCCCGTGACCGTGCAGAAGGCTCTGCGGACGCTCACGGCGCAGGGGCTGATTGAGAGCCGTCCCGGGGTTGGAACGTTCGTGCGGGCCGTCCGGACCGCACGCTCGTCGGACTACGGCTGGCAGACAGCGGCGCTGCGCTCATCTCACGGGCCTCCGCGCCCGGTGTCCACCACGATGCGCAGCGCACCGAACGATGCAATCGCCTTCCATAGCGGCTACCCGGACCGGGAACTCCTGCCGGAGCGACTCGTGCGCGCGGCACTGACCCGGGCAGCGAGAAGCGACGCTGCCCTGTCCCGCCCACCGGCTGCGGGGCTTCCCGAATTGCAGTCCTGGTTCGCGCACGAACTCGGCGACTCGACCCCTGCGGGAGTGAATTCGCCAACACCGAGCGATGTCATCGTGCTGCCAGGAAGCCAGAGCGGACTCAGCTCGATCTTCAGGGCACTAGTCGGCGCGGGGCACCCGCTGCTCATGGAATCCCCGACCTACTGGGGAGCCATCATCGCCGCTACGCAGGCCGGGGTCCGTATCGTCCCAGTGCCCAGCGGACCTGACGGCCCCGACCCGGAAGAGCTGGCCCGGGCATTCGCGGAGACAGGCGCGCGCCTGTTCTACGCTCAACCCAACTACGCGAACCCCACCGGAGCCCAATGGTCGGCCCGGCGTGGTGAACAGGTCCTGGATGTCGTACGCGAGAACGGCGCGTTCCTCGTCGAGGACGATTGGGCGCATGACTTCGGGATCACGACAATTCCCATGCCCATCGCAGCCCGTGACGATTCCGGCCACGTCGTCTACCTCCGCTCACTGACCAAAAGCGTGTCCCCGGCCATCCGCGTGGCCGCCGTCATCGCCCGGGGCCCGGCGCGTGAACGGATCCTTGCCGACTGCAGATCCGAGTCGATGTACGTCAGCGGCCTTCTTCAGGCCGCAGCCCTTGATGTCGTCACACAACCTGCCTGGCAGACCCATTTGCGCAGCCTCCGCCATCAGCTCCAATCACGGCGCGACTTGCTACTCATCAGCCTGCGCGAACACGCCCCGCAGGCCCACCTCGACCACGTGCCCAAGGGAGGGCTCAATCTCTGGGCACGCCTGCCCGACGGGACGGACCTTGAACGGCTGGGCCGTGACTGCGAGGTCGCCGGGGTCATCATCGCCGCCGGCACCGAGTGGTTCCCGGCCGAACCAGCAGGCCCGTTCATCCGGCTCAACTACGCCGGACCCAACCCTGGCGCGTTCCCCGAAGGCGCACGCATCCTCGGCCGGTTGATCGCACGCACCAGCAGCTAAAGAATCGCAGACGCAATGAAGACCCTTGCCCAATATNNGGACGCTCCCAATCCGTCACAGGTTCGGGTGCTTCCACTGTTTCTTTGCTAGGACCCTGCGTCAGCCCCAGACCTCGCGCGCCAGTTCGACGACGGATTCCACCTTCGCCCATTGCTGGGCCTCGGTGAGATCGTTGCCTTCCTCCGTCGAAGCGAAACCGCACTGGGGGCTGAGCGCGAGCTGCTCTAAAGGAACAATCCGGGCTGCTTCGTCGATGCGCTTCCGGAGCTCGCCGCGGTCTTCGAGCTCACCGGTCTTGGTCGTGATCAGCCCCAGCTCCACCACCTTCTCGCCAGTAGGCAGGAAGCGCAGCGGGTCGAATCCGCCAGCGCGCTCACTGTCGTACTCCAGGAAATACCCGTCGTAGGCGCATTCGCCAAGGAGTTGCTCGGCGATGGGCTCGTAGCCTCCGGAAGAAATCCAGGTTGAACGGAAGTTCCCCCGGCACACGTGCGTGGTGATGGTCATGTCCTCTGGTTTGTCGCGCAGCGAGGCATTGATCAGGGCGGCGTAGCGTTCGGCGAGGTTTTCCGTGCGGGTACCGCGCGCTTCGGCTTTGGCGAGCTCCGCCGGCGAGCACAGATACGCCCACGCCGTATCGTCGAACTGGAGGTAGCGGCAGCCTGCGTCGTAGAAAGCCTTCACCGCATCGCGGTAAGACGCCGCGAGATCCTCGAACAAATCTTCGCGGTCGGCGTAGGCTGCCGGATCCACGGACTCCTGCTCCAGACGGAAGTGCAGGACGGTCGGGGCCGGGATGCTGATCTTGGGCTGCACCCCCGTCTGCTCTGCAAGCGGCTTCAGGAATCGGAAGTGCTCCAGCATCGGGTGGTTCTGGGGGAACCGGATGGCCTCACTGATGTGCAGTCCGAGCGGACGGGTCTGCACGCCCTGGAACTGGATGCCGTGATCGAGCTCGACAACCTCGACGCCGTCGAGCATTCCGAAGTAATCGAAATGCCACCAGGACCGGCGAAACTCTCCGTCGGTCGCTACCTGCAGGCCCGCCTTGGCCTGCGCTGTGACGAGGGCGACGACGGCGGCGTCCTCTACTTCCCGCAGCTCGGCAGTCCCGAGCTCGCCGGCAGCGTGGCGTGCACGGGCCCGGGTGAGCTCGGCAGGACGAAGAAAACTGCCGACAATATCAGCGCGGAACGGCGGATTCACAGTCATGCGGTCATGCTACAGGAGTCGAACGGCTCGTATCCGTCGAGCTGGGATCCTGCGGCGCAGCACCTCGGTTGGTTTGCCAGCTCGCTAGCATCCGCGCCGTTACAGGTAGCTTTTTACTGATTCTCGGAGAATCTCCGCGTGTTCGTATATCTCATCCAGTGAATTGATAGGGATGCGGGTCTCCATCTTGGCGTCGTCAAAAACTCCAAGGTATTTTTGCGCCCGGTTGAAATGAAGTCTGGCAATCGGTTTTCTGTTGTTGTCGTCGAGCAGCACGGCACAGTACGACTTCGCATCGCGTTGGAAAATCCGGGAGGGCTTGACGTCGCGGCATACTATTGCACGGACGATCTGATATCCCTCCATTTCCTCCAAGGTGGTTTCGATGCCGTCTGCTTCGGCCAGGTCTGCTATGGCAACAGGTGCGCTGGTCACGGCAGCGGCTGCGTCCTCGGCCTGCGGGAAGCCTGGTGTTCCGAGGGCCTTTTTGAGGCGTTCGTTCACCTGGTCATTGAGAAATTGCCGGGTGGCTTTGGATACCAGCGAGGTGAATTGATCGCGGACTCGTTGCGTGAATGCACCGGGGTAGACCCGCGAGGTAAGGAATTTGACCCATTCATCCTCCGGTTCCCGGAATTGCGCGGCAAGCGTCCGCTTTAGTTCACCGATATATTTCAGTTCACCTGCGGCGCTGATGATTGAATCGAGGTCGAAAACGTCTTTCGTTAGTTTTTCTAGTTCCGGTATGAGCGACTGGTCAATGTCATGCAGATTCAGTACAAGAAACGGTGTGTCGTCCATCCGGTTCGGGGCGTCCAGATCGGTGAAGAACTGATAAACCTCCCCGTTGGTCAGGATCGCAATGCGGGCGTTGGTTACCGAGAAGTACCGGAAGAGCTGGGAGGCGTGCTCAATCCGGACAGGTTCGGACGATTTTTTGCATTCGATGAGAATCTGGATCTCACCATTTTTGACAATGGCATAATCTATTTTTTCTCCCTTCTTCAAGCCGACATCCGCTACAAACTCCGGGACAACTTCCAGCGGGTTGAACACGTCGTAACCAAGAATCGTGGAGATGAAGGGCATGACGAACGCATTTTTCGTCGCCTCCTCAGTTTCAATAACGTCCCGCTGCTGACGCACCTTTGCTGCCAGCGCAACGAGTTTTTCTCCAATGTCCATGAGTCCCCCTCAGGCCAATAAGTAATGGACCAACCGTAGCGGATTCCACTCATTCAGCAAGGAACCCAACCACCCACATTCCCAGCGGACGCGCACTGCCGGACCGGCGTCGTCATCTTGCCGTGCCCCCGGGCACGCCGGGGCATCTATGCCTATACTCGATCAATACCCCGGGGCGTCAAAATAGTCCCAGCAGGTGTTCGACGAAAGGTAGTCATGAGCAACATTCCGGCAGACCTCTATTACACCGCCGAGCACGAGTGGGTCACGACACCTTCCGCTGAGTCCGTGGTGCGGGTCGGCATCACCGACTTCGCGCAGGACGCCTTGGGCGACGTGGTGTACGTCCAACTGCCCGACGTCGGCGCCATGGTCACGGGGACGGATGTGGTCGGCGAGGTCGAATCCACCAAGAGCGTCAGCGATGTATACGCCCCGGTCTCAGGGGAGATCGTCGCCCGCAACGAAGCGCTCGACGGCGAACCCGCGCTGATCAACTCCGACCCCTACGGTGCGGGATGGCTCCTTGAAATTCGGGTCTCGGACCCCGCCGTCGTCGACGGACTTTTGAGTTCATCGAACTACGCTCAGCAGGTAGGGTAGAAGTACCGGTTCCGAGACAGGGCGACCGACCGGATTTATGCCGGATGACCACCTGAACTGGGGGAGGGAAACACCGATGGGCGACAAAAACAACGCAGCTGCGAAGAAAGATTACGACATGCCGTCTCCGGAAACCACAAGTATTGGGCTGCCGCCGCAGACCCAGCACGCCGAGGTTGACCAGAACCTGACCAGCGAGGAGCTCGCCTCCGTCGCAGCGCTTCCCGAAGGATCGGCCTTGCTCGTCGCGCACTCGGGCCCCAACGCCGGCGCCCGATTCCTCCTCGATGAGGACATCACCAAAGCCGGACGCCACCCCAACGCGGACATCTTCCTCGATGACGTGACTGTCTCGCGCCAGCATGCCGAATTCAGGCGCACCCAGCACGGGTTCGTGGTGGTCGACACCGGCAGCCTGAACGGCACCTACGTCAGTAACGACCGTGTGGACAGCGTGCTCCTGCGCAGCGGCAATGAGGTACAGATCGGCAAATTCCGGCTCACTTTCTACGCCGCACGCTCCCGGAGCGGAACCTCCTCGGCGGATCAGCGCCGGGACCAGGGCTAAAGCACGTTCATGTCATCACCGCACACAGCCCGACGCACTCTCGGGATCTCCCCGGGCATCACCAGCACGGGAGTGCTCAACATCGGGGAGGTTCTGCGTGTACTGGTCGTCGACTTTCCGCAGATCACCGCCTCCAAGATCCGCTTCCTCGAAGAAAAGGGGCTGATCACCCCGCAGCGCACCCGGGCTGGCTATCGCAAATACGCCCCGCACGACGTCGAACGCCTCCGGTTCGTGCTGGCCCTCCAGCGCGACCAGTATCTTCCCCTGAAGGTCATCAAGGACTACGTCGACGCCATTGACCGTGGCGAGAAGCCTGAATCGTTGCCTGGCGGCATGACGCTCTCCCCGCGCATGGTCTCGGATCAGCTCGCCCAGGAACTCGGTGCCCATGCGCGGTCGCTGACGCCGCAGGCGCTGGCCGCGGAAACAGGTGCGCAGTTGCGCCTGATCGAGGAGCTTGCCAGCTTCGGGCTGATCGCAGCCGTGGACGGGCGCTTTGACGAGCACGCGCTGAAAATCACCAAAGCCTGCGTGCAGCTCGAAAGCCACGGCATTGGCCCGCGCCACCTGCGGCCGTTCCGTGCGGCAGCAGACCGCGAACTGGGCCTGGTAGAGCGCGTCGTGGCCCCCGTGGTGTCCCGACGCGATGTCTCCTCCAAGGCCCGCGCGGCGGAAACGGCGCGGGAAATCAGCGAATTGTGCCTGGACCTGCACAGTGCGCTGGTGCGCAATCACGTAGCGAAGATGGACCGGTAGGCACGAGTCATGATCGAACTGGAAGTAGTGGGTGTACGGATCGAACTCCCATCCAACCAGCCGCTTGTACTCCTCAAGGAGGCTGCGGGCGGGCGTCACCTGCCCATCTGGATCGGTGCTCCGGAAGCGAGCGCCATCGCCTTCGTGCAGCAGGGAATCATCCCGCCGCGACCGATGACCCACGACCTTTTGGTGAACGTGGTGAACGCGATTGGACGTTCCATTAAGGAAGCGCGGATCGTCGCTGTGGAGGAAACTGTCTACCACGCCGAATTGGTGTTCGATGACGGCACAGCCGTGAGTGCGCGGGCCTCGGATGCCATTGCGGTCGCCCTGCGAGCCTCCTGCCCGGTGCTCTGCGCCGAAGAGGTGCTGGAGGCGGCAGGCGTGGAAATCAGCGACGCAGAGGACGAGGACTCCGTGGATGATGCCAATGCCGAAAATGAGGTCAAGCAGTTCCGGGAGTTCCTCGCGGATGTTGAACCAGAGGACTTCGAACGCTGAATCCCGACACGCCCGCAGTTGGAGGCCAGCATCGTTGACCTTGCGCCGTCGGCGATCTAACGTCAAAGCATACAGTTCCCATTGCGCCAGCGGGGATCTGGGGGCAGACTTGAACGCAAACCCCCACGAGGATTCCGCGGCCGCCTTCCCCGGGAACCATAATGAGGAGGCAATACGTGAGTCCGAAGGGTGACGCTGGCAAGCTTTCAAGCTCTGCAGCAGCGAGCGCAGCGATCCCGGCTAACGCCCAGGGCTTACTGTTTACCGAAGACCTCCCTGTCCTCGACGAAGACGCAGGATACCGGGGGCCCACCGCTTGCAAGGCTGCAGGCATCACGTACCGGCAACTCGACTATTGGGCCCGTACCGGACTGGTGGAACCCGCCGTCCGTGGAGCGTCCGGATCAGGAACGCAGCGACTGTACGGGTTCCGGGACATTCTGGTGCTCAAGGTCGTCAAGCGGCTGCTGGACACCGGGGTTTCCCTTCAGCAAATCCGCACCGCCGTGGAGCACCTGCGCGAGCGCGGTGTCGACGACCTGGCCCAGATCACGCTCATGAGCGACGGCGCGAGCGTGTACGAGTGCACCTCCGCAGACGAGGTTATCGACTTGGTCCAGGGTGGGCAGGGCGTATTCGGGATCGCCGTCGGCCGTGTCTGGCGCGAAGTTGAAGGAAGCTTGGCAGCTCTGCCCAGCGAACACGCCGAGGATCAGCACTTCCCGGGCGACGAACTCAGCAAGCGCCGCGCTCGCCGCGTCAGCTGAGAGCATTCTGTCAGCGCCGCGGAGCCCGTGTCCTGAGCCGTCCCGAGTCGAGCAGCCCCCGGAGTAGATCGTCAAAATAGCCGGAGGCCTGCCGCGCTGAATCTCCAGGCCAGTGGTGTATTGCATGGGCGGCGCCTTGGATCTGCTGCCAGTTGGCCTGCTCCGCGATGGTGGGAGACAGTAACAGTTCGCCGAACATGCGCTGCATTTCCGCGAGCCGGAACGTGTGTTCGCTCGAGCCGGACCGCACGCGGTTGACCACAATTCCGGCGGGCTGGAGATCGGGGGCGAATTCGGTCCGGAACAATTCGATCGCGCGCAGGGTGCGTTCCGTTCCCGCGACGGAGAACAGTCCCGGCTCGGCGACCAGCAGCACCCTGTTACTCGCGGTCCAGGCCATCCGGGTGAGCCCGTTGAGGGACGGCGGGCAATCCACCAGCACCAAGCCGTAGCCGGAAACCTTAGAAAGCAGTTTCTGCAGCCGGTGGAGGTCGCGTTTGCCCAGATCGGGGCGGTCATAGATTCCGGAGAAGGCAGAGCCCATGGCCACATCGAGAACCGGCTTTTCGTCGAGTACATCCCCGTGCAGTTTCAGCGCATTGGCAACCCATCCGCTGGGAACAGTATGGGACTGCAGGTCAGCCCGGCGGGATGCCTTCAGCAACTGCCCGATATCCAGGTTATCGCGGGCGCGCACCCCCAACCCGGTGGTCGCATCGGCGTGCGGATCGAGATCGATCACCAGGGTAGGAATGCCCGCGGAAAGTGCTGCCGATGCGAGCCCCAAGGTGACTGACGTCTTACCCACGCCGCCCTTGAGGCTGCTGATGCTCACTACCTGCACTTGATGGAACCATACCTAACATGTCTCGGGCATCGCCGGCTCCCGCCGTCGAACTGGAAGATGTTTCCCCTCATCATATGTGGAGGGTGGGTTTTCTTCGCCTTTGCCGCCGCGCGCCCCCGCTACACAACCGGTCATTATTCCGCCGTGGATTGAATTGGCGGAGTCGTCAAACTGTAGGGTCGTCATTACACTAACTGCAGTGCACAGGGACCGACCCGGTCCCAACCGTCCCGCACTACAGCCGCAAGGACGCAGGAGCGCAATGTTCTCAAAGATTTTGGTAGCAAACCGCGGAGAAATCGCCATCAGGGCTTTTCGTGCCGGTCACGAAGCGGGTGCGAAGACTGTTGCCGTGTTCCCCTATGAGGACCGGAACTCCATCCACCGCCAGAAAGCCGACGAAGCGTACCTGATCGGGCAGGAAGGCCACCCCGTCCGGGCGTATCTGGACATCGCCGAGATTGTGCGTGTGGCCAAAGAATCCGGGTGCGATGCGATCTACCCCGGTTATGGCTTTCTCTCCGAGAACCCGGGCCTAGCCCGAGCGGCGGCCGAGGCCGGAATCACGTTCGTGGGCCCGCCAGCGGATGTCCTGGAACT
Organism: Micrococcaceae bacterium UBA4005; assembly: GCA_002384315.1. GTDB lineage: Bacteria > Actinomycetota > Actinomycetes > Actinomycetales > Micrococcaceae > Arthrobacter_D. Next base: position 9,616 of record DGBL01000137.1, read on the forward strand.
CGCAGGGAACAAGGTCAAAGCCCTCGACGCCGCCCGCGAAGCCGGGATCCCCGTGCTGAAGTCATCGCGCCCCACCGCGAATATCGATGAGCTGATGGCCGCGGCCGAGGACATTGGCTTCCCCATCTTCGCCAAAGCTGTGGCCGGTGGAGGCGGGCGCGGGATGCGTCGGGTCGATACCCGCGAGACGCTGCGCGAATCACTCGAAGCTGCAATGCGCGAAGCCGAGTCTGCCTTCGGCGATCCCACCATGTTCCTTGAACAGGCTGTGCTGCGCCCGCGCCATATCGAGGTACAGATCCTCGCTGACGCCCAGGGCAACGTGATGCACCTGTTCGAACGCGATTGCTCGCTTCAGCGCCGCCACCAGAAAGTCATCGAGATTGCCCCGGCCCCCAACCTCGACGAGTCAATCCGCCAGGCCCTGCACCGGGATGCGGTCGCGTTCGCCAAAGCACTGAAATATGTCAACGCGGGAACCGTGGAGTTCCTGGTCGACACTGTGGGAGAGCGCGCAGGCCAGCACGTGTTCATCGAGATGAACCCGCGGATCCAGGTGGAGCACACCGTCACCGAGGAAGTCACCGACGTGGACCTGGTCCAGGCGCAACTGCGGATCGCTGCGGGCGAAAGCCTGGCGGACCTTGGCTTGAGCCAAGAGACCGTCCAGTTGCGCGGTGCCGCTCTGCAGAGCCGGATAACCACTGAGGACCCGGCCAACGGTTTCCGTCCCGACGTCGGACGAATCAGCGCCTACCGCTCAGCCGGTGGCGCCGGGGTGAGGCTCGACGGCGGAACGGTGTACGCAGGGGCGGAAATCAGCCCCCACTTCGACTCGATGCTCGTGAAGCTCACCTGCCGGGGGCGGGACTACGCTACCGCTGTGACGCGGGCCCGCCGCGCGCTGGCAGAATTCCGTGTGCGCGGAGTCTCAACGAACATTTCCTTCCTCCAGGCCGTGTTGGACGACCCAGATTTCATTGCCGGTAACGTGGCTACCTCCTTTATCGACGAGCGCCCCGAACTGCTCACCGCACGTGTCCCCGCGGACCGCGGAACCAAGCTGCTGTCCTGGCTGGCCGATGTCACCGTGAACAAGCCCAACGGGGAACGGCGCGTGGAGCTCGACCCGCAGGAGAAACTTCCGGCAGCGCCCGATCCGCTTCGGGAGCTTCCGCCCGGATCCCGGCAGCGGCTCCAGGAACTCGGCCCGGAAGGTTTTGCGGCGGAGCTGCGGGCCCAGACTGCGGTAGCCGTGACGGACACGACGTTCCGCGATGCGCACCAGTCCCTGCTCGCGACCCGCGTGCGCACTCGGGACTTGGCAGCGGCAGGGGCGGCTGTGTCCCGGCTGACCCCTCAGTTGCTCTCCGTCGAGGCCTGGGGCGGGGCAACCTACGATGTCTCGCTGCGTTTCCTCGGTGAGGATCCCTGGGAACGGTTGGACGCGCTACGTCGCGAAATCCCGAACATCTGCCTGCAGATGCTCTTGCGCGGTCGCAACACCGTCGGGTACACCCCCTATCCGGAAGCTGTCACCGAAGCGTTCGTCCAAGAAGCAGCCCGCTCAGGGATAGACATCTTCCGAATCTTCGACGCGCTCAACGACGTCAGCCAGCTCGAGCCCGCCGTTCGGGCGGTCCGGGCCACGGGCACCGCCGTCGCGGAGGTCGCCCTGTGCTACACGGCGGACATGCTCGATCCCAACGAGACGCTGTACACGCTCGAGTACTACCTCGACTTGGCCGAGCGTATGGTCGATGCTGGGGCCCATATCTTGGCGATCAAGGATATGGCCGGCCTGCTGCGGCCGGCAGCAGCAGCCCGGCTGGTCACGGCGCTGCGTGAAAAGTTCGATCTACCGGTCCACCTGCACACCCACGACACGGCCGGCGGGCAGCTGGCCACCCTCCTCGCCGCGATCGACGCTGGTGTGGACGCCGTCGACGTCGCCAGCGCACCGCTGGCCGGGACCACCAGCCAACCGCCGGCGTCGGCCCTGGTCGCCGCGTTGGCCCACACCGAACGGGACACCGGAATCAGGCTTGAGGACGTCAGTGCTCTCGAACCGTATTGGGAGGCCGTCCGCAAGCTTTATGCGCCGTTCGAATCCGGGCTTCCGGGCCCGACTGGACGCGTCTACCGCCATGAGATTCCCGGCGGACAGCTATCCAACCTCAAACAGCAGGCCATCGCCCTGGGGCTGGGCGAGCGGTTCGAGGCGATCGAGGACATGTATATGGCCGCCGACCGTATCCTCGGACGGCTGGTCAAGGTCACCCCGTCCTCGAAAGTGGTTGGGGACCTCGCCCTGCAGTTGGTCGGGGCGAATGCCGACCCGGCGGATTTCGAGGAAAACCCCGGAAACTACGACATCCCCGACTCGGTGATTGGCTTCCTCAACGGCGAGTTGGGGGACCCGCCCGGAGGCTGGCCCGAGCCCTTCCGCACCAAGGCGTTGAAGGGACGGGCCGCCAAGCCACGCCTGGCCACGCTCAGCCCCGAGGACGAGCAGAAGCTCGCCGGCGACTCCGGTGAACGCAGGGATACCCTGAACCGGCTGCTGTTCGAAGGCCCTACCGCCGACTTCAAAACAGTGCGGGACACCTATGGGGACGTTTCCGTCCTAGGTACCTCCGACTACCTTTACGGTTTACAACAAGGCGGTGAGCACGTGATCAGCCTCGAAAAAGGGGTGCGGCTCATTGCGACGCTGGAGGCCATATCCGATGCCGACGCGAAGGGCCTGCGGACCGTGATGTGCACGCTCAACGGCCAGATGCGCCCGGTCACTGTGCGGGACAAGTCCGTGCGCAGTGATGTCAAGGCAGCCGAAAAGGCTGATTCCTCCCAGCCCGGCCACATCGGGGCACCCTTCGCCGGGGCCGTGACCGTGACCGTGGCCGAAGGCGAAACGGTGGGGGCTGGTGATACGGTTGCGACGATCGAAGCGATGAAGATGGAAGCTAATATCACCTCTCCCGTTGCGGGAACGGTGCAGCGGATAACGGTGGAGGGATCGGTTCCAGTCCAAGGCGGCGATCTGCTCCTGGTGGTTGCCGCGCACTGAGTAGTGCCGGTGCGCTAGAGTCTTGCGGTGAGACCCTTGCGCACCCGTGGCGGCGAGATGGTAGAACTACACCCCTGTGAGGAACCATGGCATCGAAGAAACCACCGCAGCCCGAGGCTGAGCCGTCGGGGCCTCCGGCCGTCCAGTCGCAACGGCCGGTCATCCCGGCGGAACTGCCCTCAAGCGTCCTTCCGGACATCGGGTTTACGGAGCCGGGATCACTTCCCGTCCTTGGCCCGTCCGTAGATGCGGGGTCCACCGGTTGGATTCCCAGCTCGTCGCTCGTCTCCGGCGGGACGGTACCCCAGCAGGCGCCGGAGCAGCACAACGATCCCTCCGGCGGGGATCAGACGGTGACAGGTGGGGCCGATCGCGCACCCGCCGGTGACGGCGATATCATAGCCGGCGGCGGGAACGACGACGGCGCGAGCGACGGCGCCAGGAACGACGGCGAGGCTGCGAGCGCGCGCCGGGAACGCGATGCCAGTCCGGAGCCAGCCGCAGCGCTGACCTCCGAACGCCTGCTTCCCGGGTACGTCCGGCCACCCGTCGGGGGCTGGCGCCTCTGGCTCTACAAAGCCACTTTCGGATATGTGAATTTAGGCGACTCCGACGCTGTTCGGATCCGGCGGGCACTGGAGCACCGGATGTCGGTCCGGCTTGCGGGCCGGACCCGCTACGTTCCTGTGCTCTCGCGTAAGGGCGGAGTCGGTAAGACGACGGTCACAACGCTCCTTGGGATGGCACTGGCGCAGATCCGGGAGGACCGGATTATTGCCCTCGACGCGAATCCGGACCGCGGTACCCTCTCCGACCGTTCACCTGGGCGCGCAGATTTCACGGCGCGCCAACTCGTGCAGAACCGGTTCATGGTCGATTCCTTCGCGCACCTGTCCAACTATGTGACCCGCGATGGGTCCCGGCTGCATGTGCTCGCCTCGGATACCGATCCTGCCATCGCGCAGGCCTTCGACGACGCCGACTATCGTGCGGTCACGGACATTCTCGGTCGCTACTACTCTATTGTCCTGACCGATTCCGGCACCGGGATGGTGCATTCGGTGATGAAGGGAACCCTTGAGAAAGCCGACGCTGTCGTCCTGGTCTCCGGCGGAAGCGTCGATGAGGCGCGACTGGCTTCTGAAACGCTCTCCTGGCTCGAGGCGCACGGAAGGCAGGACCTCGTCGCCAAGACCATCGTCGTCATCAACCAGGCCTCAGGCAACGGGACCCAGGTGCGGATCCACGAGATCGAGAACCACTTCCGCTCCCGCGTGCGCACCGTCCTCCGGATCCCCTATGACAAGCATCTGGCGGAGGGTTCCCGGATCGATCTGGCGAAACTCGCGCCCGCAACCCGTAAAACCGTGATGGAGCTGGCAGCGCTCGTGGTCGACCAGCTACACGACCAGCCCGGGTAGTTCCGAGCGGATGGCACACTACGAGCTCGCCGTCGTCGGTTCCGGTTCAGGTAACAGCCTGCTGACTCCCGAATGGGATGAGCGTGCCGTCGCGATCATCGACGGCGGAACGTTCGGCGGCACCTGCCTGAACTCCGGCTGCATTCCCACCAAGATGCTCGTCTACCCCGCAGGGCTGGCCGCCGCACCCGCCCAGGCGAAAGAGCTCGGGGTGGAGCTGTCCCTGGACGGCGTGAACTGGGACGCCATGCGCGAGCGGATCTTTACCCGGATTGACTCCATTTCCCGGGCGGGGCGCGATTTCCGGGCGCAGGAGCAGGGCAACGTGACCCTCTATGAGGAGCGCGTGCACCTAGTGGGCGATCGGCGCCTCGTGACAGCCTCTGGCGAGATAATCACGACGGACCGTCTGGTCATCGCTGCCGGATCCCGGGTACGGCTGCCAGAGATCCCCGGCATCGGGCTGACCCAGGTCCATACCTCGGACACCATTATGCGGATCCCCGAGCGCCCACAGCGCCTGCTGATAATCGGGGGCGGTTACATCGCCGCCGAGTTTGCCCATATTTTCGGTTCAATGGGGACAGAAGTCACGGTAGCTGTCCGGTCCGGGACGATGCTGCGGGAACTCGACGCGACCGTCGCCGAAGCGTTCACCCGCCAAGCCTGCGCCCAATGGGATGTGGCGTTGAACCACACTGTTGAACACTTGGCATCCAACCCGGACGGATCTGTCACAGCAGAGCTTCATGGACCCAACGGCACACGGATGGTGGAGGTTGACCTGGTCCTAGCCGCAACCGGACGCATCCCCAACACCGACCTCCTCAGAGCAGCCGAAGCGGGGCTTGATCTCCACGCCGACGGACGGATCAGCGTCGACGCACAGCAGCGGGTATTGTCCCAGGGACTCCCGCTCACGCAGACCTGGGCGCTGGGCGATATCAGCAGCGCCCACCAGCTCAAACACGTCGCAAACCACGAAGCGCGCGTCGTTGCCCACAACCTGCTCAACCCGCACAGCCCGCGTTTCAGCGATCACCGGTTCATTCCGGCAGCAGTCTTCACCCACCCGCAGATTGCCACTGTCGGGATGACTGAAGACCAGGCGCTGGCCGACGCCCAGGCCCGCGGTATAGAGATCGTCACCGCTGTGCAGCAGTATGGCTCCACCGCCTACGGCTGGGCCATGGAGGACACGGTCGGCTTCGTGAAGCTCATCGCCGAAAAACGCGGCGGGCGGCTGCTCGGAGGCCACATCATGGGACATGCGGCCTCGATGATCATCCAGCCGCTCATCCAGGCAATGTCCTTCGGGCTCGA
>DGBL01000206.1:0-6345 GCA_002384315.1 Micrococcaceae bacterium UBA4005
CGGATTTCCACGCGGCCGAGTCGCTGGGCTAGGCTTGGTAGGCGCCACTCGTGCTCGCTTACTGCAAAGCGGACGACGCCGCCAGCTGGCACGGCCAGCAATGCCTCCTTAGCTCAGTTGGCCAGAGCACCGCTCTTGTAAAGCGGGGGTCGTCGGTTCGAATCCGACAGGAGGCTCCAAGAACCCCTCCATTCCGGCGATTTTGTCCGAGGTGGAGGGGGTTATTGTGTGTAAAAACCGAGCACTACACGCTTACGACACGCTTTCAGGAAGACATGTTCGGCGAGGAAGCCGCCATCTGGCTGCAGATGGCTCCCAAGACCCTTCGGAACTGGCGCTCCGCCGGGATCGGACCGGCAGCCCCCAAACTCCAAGGCCGGGTTCCAGTGTCGTCGTTCGTGGCCTATAGGAGTTGGTTATCAGATCCGATAAAATAGTTCCATGGGATTTGACAACAACAAGCACCGTCGTGGCCGCCCGGACAGTGGCGGCCAGCCTCGCGAGAAGGCGTACCCCGAGGCTGATGGGGTATTGCCCGCGGCGAGGGACGATCTTCACGGCGATCTGCAGGACGTACTCGAGTCAGCGGCCAAACTTCAGCGTCTCGTCCCTGACGCAGTCCTCGTTGGCGGTAGCGCCGCCGCCCTTTACGCCGGGCATCGGGCGTCGTATGACCACGACCACGTGCTGTCTAACCTGCGGGCAAACTTCGACGTCATCCTCGATGCATTGGAGGCGGACGACGGCTGGGCGACCAACCGGGTCTCTTACGGGAAGATCATCCTGGGCGAACTCGGGGGTATCGAAACCGGGCTGCGGCAGTTGATCCGGACGCGGCCGCTGGAAGTGGCCGAAGTGCAGCTAATCTCCGGAGCAACCATTCGCGTTCCAACCCAGGAAGAAACTCTTCGCATCAAAGCGTTCCTCATCACGCGCAGGAACCAGACCCGGGACTATCTGGACGTAGCGGCCCTAGCCGAAACCGTGGGTGTGGAAGACGCGGCCGACATCTTGAACGGCATGGATGATTACTACGCCGACCAGAACCGGGATGGCGCAGCAGTACGATCTCAAGTCGTGCGCCAGTTGGCTGAACCGCGGCCGAAAGATTCCCGGACCACTAAGCAGCTGGGCTCCTATAAAGGTCTCGTGTCCCGCTGGCAGAGCTGGGATGCCACGGTGGAGACATGCCGCTCCGTTGCCGAACACATGGTCCTCAGAGAGGGGGCGTAATGCTCAAGTTCCGGAACCTGAACGTCGACCCCCACGCGCCGGTGGAGGAATGGGGCTTTGAGGGTCTGCTCGCTGCCGTGGAACGCGGCGACATCCGGGACTGGCACCGGCTAGCTCAGGCCGTGCTGCAGGACCCGCGAGGGAAAGTGGCTGCTGAGCTCGAAGAGGTCCTGGATTCGGTAGAGGATCCAGCTATGTCCTCACTCTTCAGCCGGATCCTCCGGCGCGCCAGTCTCAGGGCAGACGAGGACGATCGCGCAGATGTTGCCAAGCTGATGGCGCAACACCTATCGCAGAGCCGACTGACACGGACGGAGTTCGCCCGACAGCTCGGCACCTCCCCATCACGGCTCTCCACCTACCTGACCGGCAAGGTGACTCCCTCCGCAGCCCTACTGATCAGGGCCGGCAAGATCGCATCCCGCTGATCACGGCTGCAGCATTGGGCCCTTAGCCGCGAGGCTTGCGGCGTTCCCCGATGACGTGCCCCGGAACCGGCAACTATCGGGAGCCGGTTCCGGCACGGACTACGACTCCGGATTCACCCGGTGCCTGCGGTTCCGGGCATAGAGCAACGCCGCGGCGAGCGCCGCAATGCCCACGCTGGCAGCGATGAGCCAGCCAGTGATGTTAGCGGGTGCGGTCTCTCCGGCGGGGTCGGCTGGCTCCGTCGTGGCAGCAGCAGACGCCGGTGCGGCGGCGTCACCTGTCCCCGGTGCTGCTGACGCCGGTGCCCCCGAGGGCCCGGTGTCAGCGTCCTCGGGGGCATAGGTGAAGCTGAACTTTCCTTCGATGGGGTGCCCGTCGTTGGAGACTGCACGCCAGGCCACGGTGTGTTCTCCGGCATGGTCAATCTCGGCCTCGGTGGTCAGCATCGTGCCGTCGATGGTGACCTCGTCACTGCTGATCACATGCCCATCAGGTGCAGTGACGGTGAGGATATTTGCTCCGGCGATTCCGGTGGTCGGCGGAGCAGTCAGCGTAATGGAGACTTTGCCCGGGTTGGCGGTGATGGTTTGCCCATCAGCAGGGCTGGTGGAGGCCAGCGCTTCGTGGGCCTGGGCTGGTGCTGCACCGACCAGGGCAGCGAGGGCTAATGCGGTGGTCAGTGCGCCAGCAAACCTGGCGTGGCGGAGGAAAAACGTCATGGGGGTGTCCTTTCGGGGGTGCCGGGCAGCACGCATGGGCGCCAGGCGAAAATGAGGAAAAGTGTCGTGTTACCAGCGGTGCGGCCTCAGGCGCGTCAACGCGTGGGCGGCATGACGCCCGACGGCGGGCCGCGGGGGGCGGTGATCCGGGTGCCCGGAGCGGGCAGCGGACGGAAAGTGCTTCCGGCGGCCGCTACGCGGAGGGCCGGGGGCTGGCGAAGCAGTTGCGGGGCATGGATCAATGGTCGCAGCCAGTCCCGGACCTGCCAGAGCACCGCTTCGGCCCGCGCAAGAACCAGCACAGTCAGCGCCGTGCCGAATATATGGGCTGCCGTCATCGCCGTCGTTCCGGGGACGGAGGCCACGCCGCCCTCCAAGAGCGCGACGGTCCCCGCCGGCGCGCAGTCCGGGATGCCCGCTCCCTGGTGATAGCCGTGCGCTGCAACGGCCGCCGCGGCGCACCGGTCGCTGGCGCCGGAGAGGGCGATGAATGCAAAGTGCAGGGCACCCTGGCCCAGCGTGAGCATGGCTCCAAGAACCGGTATCGACAGCCGGACGCGAGTCAGTGCCGTGGCAGGGACCATGACCAGCGCGACCAGGAGCATGATCAGCGGCAGCGGCGGAAGGCGCCCTCCAGCAGCCAGATGGGCCACCGCAGCGAGCCCCACGACCGCGGCGGTCACGGCGCCGGAACGGACGAAGCGCAGCGGTGCAAGGCCGGACGCCTGCAGGCTGGATCGCGGGTCAACGGAAAAAAGCGCGCCTAGCCCAACGCACTGTTTTCCATCCGTTCGGGCCCCGGCGGTTGCCGTCTGGCCAGGACGCAAATTCTCCTGCACCTGCCCATTATTGCAAGAACGATGAAATCCAAACATCGCGGGGCCGCCCCCTGGAGCAACCGGAACAGCTAACGACTGAGCTCCCCCAGAAGGGCTTAAACGGAACCTGGCTGGCCCACGGTAGCCAGAACTGTGATCATGCGCTCCAGCCGGGCCAACCCGGTGAAGCGTCCTGCGTTGTCCGTGGTGAGCAGCGGCTCGAACCGGGTGGAGGTCGGTCGGGTCATGGCGCGGGCCAGCGCTTCGGCGATGGGGGTGTCGAGATTGATGCGCAGCCCCGCTTCCGCCACGTCCAACGCCGCAGCTTGTGGCTCGACGACGGCGAGGGGGCGCGCGTTGGCGTCGACTATGACCACTGAGCGCAGGCCCGGGTCCTGGGCAAAAAGGGCTGCAGCCTGCGCGGTGCTGGACGTCGTCGTCGCCGGTTCCACGATGTCGCGGACCAGGTGTGCGTGCGGTGTCGGCCCGCGGCGCGCATGGGTTGCGGCTAGACGGTGGGCGAGGTTGCCATCAATCTCCACCCACGGGGGCCCCGGACGCGCCAGCAGGTACCCCTGCACCAGCGGAACCCCCAGCGTGACCAGCGTGTCGAGCTCCTCGACGCGCTCCACTCCTTCGGCGAGTATCCACGCGTCAACCCGGCTGGCGAAGGTGCCGAGCATTTCGATCAACGCACGCTTGGCCTCGTCCTGGTCCACGTTTCGGATAAGTTCGCGGTCAATCTTGATCATCGACGGACGCAGCGCCAGCAGGTGCCGCAGTCCCGCATAGCCTGCTCCGGCGTCGTCGACCGCAATCAGCGCGCCAGCCGCCCGCAGCTGTTCGAGGTCCGGCTCGAGCGTCAAATAAGATTCGATCTCCGTCTGTTCGGTGAGTTCGACCACGAGCCCGCCAAGGTCTCCAGCTTCACGCCAGACGCGGCGCACGTCTGCGCTCGAGAGCAGATCCGGGGAGACATTGACGGTGAGAAAGCAGTTCGCCGGCAAACTCCCGCGGGCGCGGAGCGCCGTGCGCAAGGCCGCTGCTTCGAGTTCCGCGGAGCGGCCGCGGGCCCGGGCAGCAGAAAACCATGCTTCCGGGTTCTTTTCCGCGAATCCCTCGAACCGGGCCAGGGCCTCAAAACCGACGACAGAACCGCGCGTGGTATCCACGATTGGCTGGTAGGCAGCGCAGAGTCCGTCGCCGCGCGCAACAGCATCCAGCAGCGCGTCCCACCCGGGAGCAGCGGCGTCGCCGGCGCTGGAGGCTGGGGCCGTGGGGATCAACCCACCTGAACGATGTTCCGCCGCGCTGAGGCGAGCAGGTCATCCGAAAGTACTGTCAACTGATGGGCGGACGCGGCATGCTCCGCGACGCTGGCTAGAAGCTCATCTTCGGTGCTGCACACCCAGCGGGCTTCACAACCGGGGACCACATCACCACAGGCAAATGCTTTCATGACGATTCCTCCTTGATAGCAATTGGCGGCAGGGACGCCGCCCTGTAACTCTTGATTCGGAATACTGGGCCGGACGGATGGGTGGTCAGGGGACCACCGCCTGCCAGGCTTCGTGATGCACCTCCCACCGCCGGTGGGAAAACGGTCCGAGGATCTCGCCATCCTGGTTGACCTGGAATGAGGACCCATCGGCTGCGTCCACCTCGATGATCGTGCCGCGCGCCGTGCGCACGTCCTCGCGCCGGGCGTGCTTGCCGTCCATCAGCCCCAGCGCGTACCCGAGACGTGCGATCACCCCCACGGATTCCCAGACGACGACGTCGACGCGACCGTCGTGCGGGTTCGCGTCCGGAATCAGCTGGGCCCCACCGCCCACCGTTCCCCCTAATCCCAGGGCGACCATGAGGACGGGATCAGCGCCGGTGTGTATTACCCGGCCGTCGACACTCACGCTCAAGTGCCAGCCGCTTTCAGCCACGCCGGCAGCCACAGCGCCCACCGGGTAACCGAGTTTTCCCAGTTTCAGCGCGGCGAGACGCCGTTTGACCGAGGCGCCCCGGCTGGCCGCAGAGACTCCGATTCCGAGGTGGACGGCGTTGATTGTCGTGTCGTCGGTGTCGCTGACCAGCAACTCCATCCACCGGGCTGAGCCTTCGACGGCGTTGCGCGCCGCCGCCTCGGGGTCCAGCGGAATCTGGAGTGTGCGCGCCAGATCGTTTCCTGTGCCAAGCGGTACGATCCCGACCGGGCCGGCATCCCGGAGGCCTCTCTGCCGGTGCAGGCACTGGACCGCAGCATGGATCGACCCGTCCCCACCCAGAATTACCAGTCGGCGGCCATCCAGGGCCTGCAGCGTCCGGTCGAGATCAGCGCGACTCTCGGTCGCGACGAGCTCCGTGGTGGCATGCTGGCGCGCGGTGGCGCTGTGGAGAGCCGCCGCAGCAGCGTTCACTTCCCGCAGCCGCGCCGTGCCAGCAGCGGCGTTGACGACGGCGAGCACGTCCGGGAGGGTCATGGGCATTCCTCGGTTTCGGAGCATCGGATACCGTCAACCTAACCTGTGGACGGGGCCAGCGGCCAGCGGGGCCTACAGGAGCGGGGGCACAGGGGCGACGCCAGGGTAGTGACAGCAGGACGGCGGTGTGCCATGCTTATTGATCATAAGCACACTTAGCGTTATGTCGTTGCGCGAGGACATCGGAGAAAGAAGGCCTGCGGTGGATACGGAACAAATGGTTTGGATCATTATTGTGGTGCTCATCCTCCTCCTCGTGCTGGGGTTGGTGGCGCACTTCGGGCGGAAGAAGCGCCATGCCCAGCGCGAACATCAGCGCGAGCAGGAGCACCGTCGCGCCGAGGAGCAGCGTAAGCAGGCGCAGGAACACCAAGTGCAGGTTCACGAGCGTGAAGCCCGCGCCAGCATGGCTGAAGCCGAGGCGAAGCAGGCCGAGGTGGAGGCCGAGCGGCTACGGATGGAGGCCGAGCGGCAGCAGGAGAACGCCGCAGGACTCCGGGCGGAGAGTTCAGATCGCCAGGACGAAGACGATACTGCCCACGGGGCGGACCATCGCGACGACCGGCACCGTTAGCAGGCGGTAGGTCAGCGATCCCACCTGTCGGCGGTGGGATCCCTGACGCTTGCCAAGGCGATTGCCTCCCCGTAGCATCCGGACATGGAGATCGTCGA
>DGBL01000206.1:6381-6722 GCA_002384315.1 Micrococcaceae bacterium UBA4005
GTGGAGGATCTATCCAGCGAGAAGGTGGACCTTCGGTTCGTCAATCCGCAGACCGGGCCGTTCCACGTGGAGGGCGCCGAGCCGGGGGATACCCTTGCGCTCCACATCGTGGAACTCACCCCCGCCCGCTCCTGGGGCGCATCAGCAACCATCCCGTTCTTCGGCGGCCTCACCAGCACTGATCGCACGGCCTTCCTCCAGGACCCGCTACCCGATACCACCTGGATTTACCACGTGGATTCAGCCCGGGGAACCGTCGGATTTCAGGCCCGCTTCGGGGACTTCGAGGTTGCCTTGCCCCTTGAACCGATGCTCGGAACAGTCGGGGTCGCGCCCCCTGG
>DGBL01000206.1:6734-13914 GCA_002384315.1 Micrococcaceae bacterium UBA4005
GTCTACCTCGGCGTCAACGTCGACGGCGCCCTCTTTTCGATCGGTGACGGGCATTACCGCCAGGGCGAGGGGGAAGCCTGCGGAACTGCGGTGGAGGGCGCCATGAATTCCACCATCATCGTTGAACTGATCAAGGGTGGAGCGCCAGCGTGGCCGCGGCTCGAAACCGACACCCACTGGATGGCAGTGGGATCATCGCGCCCCATGGAGGACTCCTGGCGGATAGGGCAGGTCGAAATGGTGCACTGGTTTGGCGAACTGTTCGGCCTACACCGCATGGATGCCTACCAATTGCTCACCCAAACCGCGCTGGCTCCCATTGCCAACGCCGTCGACGCCAACTACAGCGTGGTGGTCAAGGCAGCCAAGGCGCTGTTTCCCACCGCCGCGGCCTATGACGGCCTGCACGCAGACCTGCGCAACCGCAGCACCCAACTCATCTGACAACCGGCCCAACCAGGAGGAATTTGTGGACTTGCAACTCAGCGGACTGACGGCACTAGTTACAGGCGGCACCCGAGGAATCGGCAGGGCGATCGTCGAATCCTTCGTCTCCGAAGGGGCGCACGTGGCTTTTTGCGCCCGCGACCCCCGCGAAATCGCTGAAACCGAAGCGGTATTCTCAGGAGCCGGGTCACGGGTAACCGGATCGGTGGTGGATATGGGTGACGCCGCCGGGATTGCCCGCTGGGTCGAAACGGCAGCCGAGGACGACGGAATCGACATCGTCGTCAGCAACGTCAGCGCACTGGCAATCGATGACAGCGAAGCCAGCTGGGAGGCAAGCATGCAGGTTGACCTCATGGGCACCGTACGCCTCGTCAAGGCCGCGATGCCGTACCTGGAACAAAGCTCAGCAGCATCCATCGTGGCGATCTCCAGTGTGTCCGGCCGCGAGGTGGACTTCGCCTCCGGGCCGTACGGGACCGTGAAGTCCGCTCTGATCGCCTATATGGCCGGGTTGTCCTTCCAACTGGCAGAAAAAGGCATCCGCGCCAATACCGTGTCCCCGGGAAACACCTACCATGAAGGCGGGGTCTGGCCCAGCATCGAGGCGGGCAACCCGGAGCTGTTCTCCATGGCGATGGGACTCAACCCCACGCAGCGCATGGGCACCCCCCAGGAAGTGGCAGACACGGTGGTCTTCATCTCCAGTCCACGCTCGAGCCGCACTACCGGTGCGAACATCCTGGTCGACGGGGCACTGTCCCGGGGGATCCAGTTCTAACGGAACCTACGGCTCCGCGTGATCGCGCCAGCTGTGCTGCGGATCGAACCCGAGCACCCGCCGCGCGCGGTCAATGGACAGCAGCGTCTCATGCTCGCCGACATCCTTGACGAGTTCGACGCCGGGAAAGACCTGCGCTGCCAACCGGGCGCTTGACTGGCTCATGACGGTGTCAGCTGCAGCAATAATGAACCGGTCGAACCCGGGAGCTGCCTCCAGCGCCAGTTCCACCGCCTGCGCGCCGTCCCGTCCGTCGATGTATCCCCAGAGGTTCCATTTGCGCAGCATCGGGTCGGCGTCGAAGGAGGGGAACTCCGCGTAGTCCTCGGGATCCATCACGTTCGAGAACCGCAGCGCGGTGATGCTGAGCTGCGGATCCCAGCGGGTGAACTCGATGGCCATCTGCTCTTCCAGGTGCTTGACCAGGGAGTAGGTACTTTCGGGCCGCGCGGCGTACTCCTCGTCGACCGGAATGTACGGTGGGGCCTCATCGAAGGGTAGTCCCAGCACGGTCTCGCTGGAGGCGTAGACAACCCGTTTGATTCCCGCGCGGCGGCAGGCCTGGAACACGTTGTACGTGGCGGCCATATTGTTGTGGAATGTTGTGGCGTCCGGCTGGAGGCCCGGCGCCGGTATCGCCGCGAGATGGACGACGGCGTCGAGGCCGCTATGGCGGTCGTCAACGCCCATGAGCGCATCCACTACCTGCCCGTAATCGGTGAGATCAATGCGCAGGAACTCCTGTTTGCGCTCGCCGTGCTGGTCCAGTTCCCAGACAACGTGGCCAGCCGCGCGCAGCCTACGCACGACGCTCCGGCCGAGCTTGCCGTTGGACCCTGTGACGGCAATGGTCAGCGGCGCCATCAGACAGGCCTCGATTCGGGGGACAGGGTCTGCGCCGGATCCGATTCGGCCAGCGAACCGATCGCCTCGTCGATCGCCCGCATGACGGACGGATCAAGGACCACCCCGGCAGCTTCCGCGTTGGAGCGCACCTGTTCCGGACGGGACGCCCCGATGATTGCCGAGGCCACATTTCTGTTCTGCAGCACCCAGGCAACAGCCAGCTGGGCCATGCTCAGCCCGGCCTCAGCGGCAACCGGCTTCAGTCGCTGGACCCCCGTGAGGACGTCGTCGGCCATCCAGCGTTTAATCATGTCCGCCCCGCCCTTGGCGTCGGCCGCCCGGGAGCCCTCCGCAGGAGTCTGCCCGGGGGCATACTTGCCGCTGAGGACGCCTTGTGCGACCGGCGACCAGACAATCTGGGAGACTCCGAGTTCTTCAGATGCCGGAACGACCTCCTGCTCGATCACGCGCCACAGCATCGAATATTGCGGCTGGTTGGAGACCAGCTGGAAACCCAGCTGCCGGGCGAGCGCATGCCCGGCGCGCAGCTGCTCGGCAGTCCATTCACTGACGCCGATATACAGGGCCTTGCCCTGGCGGACGACGTCGGCGAAGGCTTGCATGGTCTCCTCCAGCGGCGTCTCGTAGTCGAACCGGTGGGCCTGCAGCAGGTCGACATAGTCGGTCTGCAGCCGGGAGAGCGAGCCATTGATGGACTCCAGGATGTGCTTGCGGGAGAGGCCGACGTCGTTGTGGCCTTTCGGCCCGGTGGGCCAGTAAACCTTGGTCAGGATTTCCAGCGACTCCCGCCGTTCGCCCTTCAGCGCCTCGCCGAGTACTGATTCGGCGGCGGTGTTGGCGTACGCATCCGCGGTGTCAAAGGTGCTGATGCCGACGTCGAGCGCGGCGCGCACGCAACTGGTGGCGGTGTCGTTCTCCACCTGCGACCCGTGGGTCAACCAGTTTCCATAGGTGATTTCTGAGACCTTGAGGCCGCTGTTTCCGAGATATCTGAAGTCCATGCTCCGATGCTATAGGCAGTCTGCTGCATGCGTACAGCGCGGTTCCCGCTCTGGTGTACAAGCCGCCGGTTAGACTGGGGACGCTGCGCGCGGTACGGTCCAAGGACTCTCCGACAACCGTGCGGAGCGCTGAAACCAACCCGGCAATCCACCGAGCCAGCGAGCGAGGAATCTTGGTCAACGTCACAGTGAGGTTCGCCACCGACGCCGAACGCGGGAACTGGGATGCCCACGTCATCTCCAACCCCCGCGGGGGAAACGCACTGCAGTCAGCGTCGTTTGCGGACGTGAAGTCCCATCACGGCTGGACCCCGCTCCAGCTGGTGATCGAGACCGGCGAGTACACGAGCTACAGCCTGGTGCTGGAGAAATCGTTCCCCGTCCTTGGGAAGCTCTGGTACCTCATCAAGGGCCCGGAGGTTCGCGAAGCGGGCGATATTCCTGCGGTGCTCGATGCGCTGCGTCGGTTTGTCACCGACGCCGGGCTGGGTGTCTTTGCGGTCAAGATCGAACCCGAGCTGGAGGCTTCGCCGGAAACGGCGGAGCTCTTCCGCGCAGCAGGGCTCATTAAGACATTCGATCTGCAGCCGAACGACCACACGGCGCTGCTGGATACGACGCCGGAGTCCAGCCAGTTGCTGCGGAACCTGCATTCGCGCGGGCGCAACGCTGTTCGCCGGGCACTGCGCGAAGGAGTCGAGGTGCGCCGGATGGAGCCGACCACCGAGAATTTCCGGACCATGTATAGGCTCATGAGCCACATCGAGGACCGGTCGGCGGCCCGATTGCGCTCTTTCGAGTACTACCAGCGTTTCTGGAACAACTTCTGTTCGGCAGGGCAGGGCAGGCTCTATTTCGTGTACGAGGAGGGCGAGCCGTCGGTGGGGGCGTTCGTCATCAACTATGGGACCAAGGGAACGTACAAGGACGGCGGATCCAGGCCTGGGCGATCCCAGTACGGAGATTCCCACCTGATCCAATGGACGGCGATCAACGATCTCAAGGACGAGCACGGGATTGTCGAATACGACTTCTGCGGGACACCTCCGGCTGACAGGTTGAAGGACCCCACCCATCCCCATCATGGGCTGGGTCTATTCAAAACCAGTTTCACCAAAACAGTCACCGATTTCACTGGCTGCTGGGACCTGGTTCTCAGCCCGTGGAAGTACCGGTTATGGACGCTCGCCGGCGAGCGTATTGCCCGGCAGATCTACTGGCGCAGGCACACACAACCGTTTTACTGAGTCGACTGGACCCAGGATGGAACCCTGCGCCACTGACATGAGAGGGGGACCGTGGAAGACATCACGGACGGACCAGCCGGACCAATACCGAACACCGGCTCGGCAGCCTCCGCCTTGCCGGTGATCCACCAGCCGTCCACGGACGCACTGCCGACGACGCCGACATCCATCAAGGCTGGCGGCCGCCCCAACGCCGCGGCGCGTTCCATGCTTCGGCGCCTGGTGCAGGGCGAGGCCCCTCCCACCCAGGCGATGAGCATCGTGGAACGTTTGGCTGGCAGCCCGTACGCGAACCCGACCGTCCATGCGAGCGGGCCGGACGCGAACGCCCGCAAGACGCTGGACTTTGCACTGAGCCTGGCAGAGACGATGTTCCGGTACGGGGCCGGCGCGCTGGAGGTCGAGACCAGCATCATCGCGGTCACCGCAGCTTTTGGCCTGGACAACATCGAAGTCGATATCACCAACCAGTCCGTGGTGCTCAACTACTCCGCCCCCGACCACACCCCGACAACGGTGCTGCGGGTCGTGCGTTCCTGGACCAACAACTATGCCGGACTTACCGCGATTCACCGGNNCCCCGCTGGATGGTCACGGCGGCGTTCGGTATCTTTGCGGCGGCTATTGTCGGGTTCATCGGCGGCTCAGCGCTGGGCTCGGTCGTCGGGCTGGTCAGTTGCATCCTGGTGGACCTCGGCTCGCGACAACTGAGCAGGTGGCGCGTCCCGGAGTTTTTCTCCACTGCGGCCTCCGCTGCCATGGTGACCTTCACTGCCCTTGTTTTCTGGTGGCTCAGCCTCCCGATCGAACCGTCCCTGGTTGTCGTTGGGGGAATCCTCCTGCTCTTGCCGACGGGGCGGCTGGTATCGGCTACCCAGGATGCGATCAACGGGTTCCCTGTCACCGCTGCGGGACGCTACCTCTCTGCGTTCCTTGTCTTCGCCGCGATTGTCGCAGGCATCGCCTTCGCGCTGGTGGTGGGAACCGCCGTCGGGGTTCCCGAGTTGGAGATCCTTCCATCCGCCGGCTCGATTTACCCGGTGCCTGTGGTCGCGGTATTGGTTTTCGTTGCAGTGGCAATGATCTGCGTGGCCGAGCAAACCCACCTGAAGCTCGTGGTGCCCACGGCGCTCGTCGGGGTCGTGGGGTATCTCCTCTGGTATGCAGTGGTGAGCTTCGGCGTTGGATACCGGCTAGCGCCGGCGTTGGCGGCCGTTGCTATCGGCATGCTTGCCCGCGTGGTGGCTCTGCATAGCGGTGCGCCTCAATTGGTCGTAGCGGTTCCCGCGGTGATGTTCCTGTATCCGGGACTGACGATCTTCAAATCCATGTACGCGCTCACGATCGATTCGGCAGTGGTCACCGGAGGCGCAATCGGTCTGTTCAACGCATTGACGGTGATCCTGGCCATCGCCGGAGGAGTGGTGCTCGGTGACAACCTCGCCCGCCCACTGACGCGGGGAATGAGCAGTAATGAACGTCAGCGGAACCGGCGGCGCTGAACCGGAGCTTCAGGGCGTGAGCTCCCACTGCACGGGTCGGGCGCCCTGCAGGACCAAAAGCCGGTTCGCCCGGCTGAAGGGGCGGGAACCAAAAAACCCGCGCGATGCTGAGAGGGGGCTCGGATGTGCGGACTCCACCGCCGGGACGGCGCCCAGCAGTGGTTTCAGTGCCATAGCGTCGCGGCCCCAGAGGATCGCCACAAGCGGCCCGCCCCGGTCCGCCAGGGCGCGAAGCGCCGCGGCCGTGAACTCCTCCCAACCGAGGCCGCGGTGCGAAGCCGCCTTTCCTGCCCGGACAGTCAGGACGCGATTGAGCAGCAGGACGCCCTCCCGCTCCCAGGGAGTCAAGTCTCCGCAGGCTGGGGCTTCGACGCCTAGATCAGCTGATAATTCCTTGAGGATATTTCCCAGACTGCGGGGCAGCGGCAGGGTGGAGCGATCCACCGAGAAGCTCAGCCCAACGGCGTGCCCGGGGGTGGGGTACGGGTCCTGGCCGATGATGACAACTTTCACTGCCTCCATCGGGAGGCGAAATGCGCGAAGGATGCTCTCCGGAGCTGGCAGGATCCGGTGCCCTGCCGTCGCCTCGGTGGCGAGCTGGTTGGCGAGCTGGTGCAGGCGAGGCACGTTTTCCTGCAGTGCCTCGGCCCAGTCCGGGGCCATCAGTTCTTCAGCACGGGCCGGATGTCCGAAGGGGAACCGGACATCGGACGGTGCGCCCGGACCTGCTGCACTTGGCGCTGCTGCATCTGGTAGATCGAAGAGGGCATCCTTGTGCTGTTCCATCCCGCCATTCTCGCCGAGATCAAACGTTAGGCCCATCCCCCGACGCGCCTAAATGACAATGGTGTCATTTGTCATTTAGCATGAGCGGGAGAGTAGTCCGAGATACTAGGCAGCGGGAGGAGACCAATGCACGCCCACACGACAGCGGAGTCCTTAACAAACGAGCGGTATGTGCCAGCGCCTCTCAGCGACCGGGAACAGCAGATCCTTGCACTTGAACGCGAATGGTGGAAATACGCCGGCGCCAAGGAGCAGGCGATTCGAGATCTCTTTGCGATGTCCGCGACCCACTATTATCAAGTGTTGAATACGCTCATCGACACAGAATCGGCGCTGGCCCACGATCCCATGTTGGTGAAGCGACTGCGTCGACTCCGCACTTCACGCCAGCGAGCCCGCTCTGCCCGACGCCTCGGCGCCGAGCTCTGACCAACCGCAAGGATCGCACCACACCATGAGCCAATACTCCCGGGACGAGTTCGACAAGGTTCCCGTCTCGACTACCCGGCAGGGTGTCCACCGCGAACGGTTGGCGCCGTCCCGTTCCGC
>DGBL01000006.1 GCA_002384315.1 Micrococcaceae bacterium UBA4005
GACTTTGCCCGTACCTTCAACCCCTCCTCGCGGTTGGGTACTGCCACCGGGATCGTCAATATGGGCGGTTTCGGTGCGTCGCTGCTGACCATGTACCTGATCGGGCTGGTGCTCGACCTCCTTTATACCTCCGGCTATTCACAGGGAAATCTATACGCGCTGGAATCGTTCCGGATCGCGCTCGGCGTGCAACTGTTCGTGCTGGGGGCAGGCACAAGTGCCATCCTGGTGGTGCGGCGCCGCGTGCGCCGACAACTTGCCGCTGAAGGAGTCTTCGTGCGCCCGCTGCGGGAGGTTCTCGCGGGCGAACGGTTACGGCGCAGCGCGCTGCGCGCGTCGGCGTCCCGTCGGCGTGTTCCGCCCGAGGCGCTGGAGTCCTCCGACCCGTCCGAGCCGCCGCCGGGCGCATGAGGATGCCAGGCACTTAATTCCGTCGCGGGGGGGGCCTATTATCCACATAAGGTCACCTGTCCTGGTTCATCTCCGCGTCGCGGACAACGCTCGTTTCATGACTACTTTCGGCACGCAATTGAGCGTCAACTCCCCGGCTGACATCCTCTCCTACATTCCGCACGCGCTAGGGTTCCATCCCGTCGAGAGTCTCGTTGTGCTCACGCTGCATGGGAAGAAGCTAGGCGCAACGCTCCGAGTAGACCTCCCTGCCCCAGGGTGCGACCCAGCGGACTTCGCACGGGGCGCCTGTTCTTTCCTCGCAGCGGACAGTGCAGCCGATGGGAGCTTGCTGGTCCTGTATACGAGTGCGCCGTGGCTGCAGCCGGATGGTCCGCCGCACCACCTCCTGGTGGAGCAGCTGCGCGACAATCTTCGTTCCATTTCCATGGCGTTGCGCGACGGATGGCTGGTCTCGGGGACTTTCTGGCGGGAATACTTTTGCGACGATGCCGACTGCTGCCCGTGGCCTGGACATCCGCTTCATGAGATTTCGGACAGCACGCTCAACGCGGCGATGATCTTCACCGGCAGTACCGTGGCGGGCAGCGTCAACGCGGCAGTCCACGCCTCGGTTGCGCCCAGCCTGCTTGATCGGCATGAGGTGGATAGTGCGGCGGGCCGGTACCAGGTCCTCTGCGAAGGGCGGTGGAGGGACCGTAACCAGTTTGCTGCCGTGGCCCGGACATGGGACGCGGTCCTGACAGAGGGCCGCACCGCCATTGCGGCCCTGGACGCGGACACCGCCGGATACCTTCTTGCCAGCCTCCGGTCGAGGACAATCCGGGACTCCGTCCTGGTTATCGCGGCGCGCGGATACGCCGAGGCGTGGAGCGGCACCGAAGCCTGCGGCGTACTCCAGGACAATTCAGATCCTTTCCGGGCCACAGTATGGCCCGGTTCCCGCATCGTTAACGCCCGCTCCGATGGGACTGGAACGGTGGACTCGGACCCGCTGCTGCCGCCGTCGGAGGATCCGGCGGCGCGCTATGGCGACCTCCTCTCCGGCCGGTTCGGCGGACAGCTCAACTGGGAAAGAATCGACGTCGCAGCCGAGCTGTTGGGATCGTTGTCGGGGCTCGCCTCCGGCGAGGTCAGAGCCGCGGTGTGCTCAATGCTCGGATGGATTGAGTTCGCGCGGGGTCGTGGCTCCCGCGCGGGAGTCCACCTGCAGGAGGCGCTCGCCTCCGCACCGGGATACCGGCTTGCCTTACTGATGGAAGAACTTATTTCTAGGGGAGGTATGCCCGTATGGGCGCTGCGCCGCGAGACGGCCTGGCGCGAGCGGCGTCCGGCCCGTGCCTGAGCCCGAATCTGCGGCGGCGTAGCGCTGGCGGATTTACGTCGGCCCGGCAAAGCGTGCGATAATTATCGCTGAGACCCGGTTGGGTCCGTGCTTCATGCGACAGCCTGCGTTGACTCTCGTCCACTCATTGCGGACTAGGGAATAGCGCCGGAAGCGGAGACGTTCCCCTTGGGGAGCCCGTCCGCACTGCTGCATGAATTCGAGCATGGACTTGACAGGGTCATAGTGGTGTTGTCCCCTTGACGGCACCGCCAACCGCCGTACGAAAGGTTCTCTGTGTCGGTTAAGAAGACAGCAGCACCGGTTTCCCCGGAAACAGGCGCCACCGCAACCAAGCCCAAAGCGGCGCCTCGCAAGAGGGCAGCCCCGAAAGCGGCACCTCCGGTGAAGGCTGCAGATGCTCCGGTTGCCGTCGCGGAGGTGACGGAAGCTGTGCCAGCCGTCGCAGCGGTGGACGACGAGTCCACCGAGGCCCCGGACCTAGACGGCGGCTCCACCACCGGATTCGTCTATTCAGACGCCGACGACGACGATGCGCCAGCGCAGCAGGTTGTGTCGGCGGGGGCAACCGCCGACCCGGTGAAGGACTACCTCAAGCAGATCGGTAAGGTGGCCCTGCTCAATGCCGAGCAGGAAGTTGACCTCGCACTGCGCATTGAGGCAGGCCTCTTCGCGGAAGAGAAGATGGCCGCCGATCCGGAGATGGATCCGAAGCTTAAACGGGAACTGGAGTGGGTGAGCCATGATGGCAAGCGCGCCAAGAACCACCTGCTTGAAGCTAACCTGAGGCTCGTCGTCTCGCTCGCGAAACGCTATACCGGACGCGGAATGCTCTTCCTGGACCTGATCCAGGAGGGAAACCTGGGGTTGATCCGCGCGGTGGAGAAGTTCGACTACACCAAGGGATTCAAGTTCTCCACGTACGCNNNCGAATTCCAGTCCATATGGTAGAGGTCATCAACAAGCTGGCCCGTGTACAGCGCCAGATGCTCCAGGATCTGGGCCGGGAACCCACCCCGGAGGAGCTTGCCCTTGAACTGGATATGACCCCGGAGAAAGTGGTCGAGGTCCAGAAGTACGGGCGCGAACCGATCTCGCTGCACACGCCGCTGGGCGAGGATGGCGATTCCGAGTTCGGTGACCTCATTGAGGATTCCGAGGCCGTTGTGCCAGCGGACGCGGTGAGCTTCACGCTTCTCCAGGAGCAGCTGCACGCCGTCNNGGACGCGGTGAGCTTCACGCTTCTTCAGGAACAGTTGCATTCCGTCCTTGACACGCTCTCCGAACGGGAGGCCGGCGTTGTGGCCATGCGGTTCGGGCTCACTGACGGGCAGCCGAAGACCCTGGACGAAATCGGAAAAGTCTATGGTGTGACGCGTGAGCGGATTCGACAGATCGAG
>DGBL01000153.1 GCA_002384315.1 Micrococcaceae bacterium UBA4005
GGACTCCCGCGACTCCGCGAAGCCATTGCCGAACGCTACAGAACATGGGGCCTTCCTACCGCTGCCGCTGACATCATGGTTACCCTTGGCGCGCAACACTCCATATAACTGCTCGCCCGCGTGCTTCTCCGGCGCGGTGATACCGCCCTGGTTGAAGCCCCAAGTTACCCCCATGCCTACGACGCACTCCGGACAGCCGGCGGACGGCTTGTGCCGGTCACCGTAGATGCGCGGCTCGGGTGGGACGAGGACGCCATGATTCAGGCGTTCCGCCGCGCACGCCCAGCCCTCGCCTATGTCATGCCGGATTTCCACAATCGGACTTTTACACACCCATCTCCCCGACTGGGACGTTCCTCCGGTAGCTGGCGGGCTGTCGTCCTGGATCCACCTCGGCAAACCCCTGAGCTCCCAGCTCAGCCTTGCCGTACGCTCCCGGGGGCTGATACTGCCCCCAGGCCCCGCGTTCGGCCCACATGCCACGTTCGAGCGATTCCTACGACTTCCGTTCAGCTACTCCGCCGAGACCACCTCCCGGGCAGTGGACATCCTCGCCGAGACCTGGCGGGAGCTACGCGAGAGCTACGCCGTCCAGCCGGCAAGCTACACCGACGTGATCTAGCGTCCCCACAGCCTCCCAGCAAACGCCATCACTTATTGTGAGGCCGTCGCTTATTACACGTATGCAAGTGTGCACCTATAGAATGATTTGAACCTCCAACCAAAGGTCGTTCATGCTTCAGGTTCTTCGAGTGCGCGCGTACCGCCATCTGTTCACGGCCCAGATCGTCGCCCTGCTGGGCACCGGATTGTTGACGGTGGCGTTGGGCCTGCTGGCATTTGAGCTGGCCGGATCGGCGGCCGGTGGCGTGCTGGGGACAGCCCTGACCATCAAGATGCTCGCCTACGTCTTCGTTGCCCCGGTGATGGCCACGCTAGTGGAGCATCTGCCGACCAGGGCTGTGCTCGTCGCTGCGGATGCCGTACGTGCGGCGGTTGCCCTGATGCTTCCGTTCATTGACCAGGCCTGGCAGATTTATGTCCTCGTCTTCGTTCTGCAGGCGGCCTCAGCGACCTTCACGCCGACATTCCAGTCCACCATCCCGCTGATCCTTCCGAAAGAGCGGGACTACACCCGAGCGTTGTCGCTCTCCCGGCTTGCCTACGACTTTGAGTCCCTGCTTAGCCCCCTCATTGCGGCAGCATTGCTCACGGTGATGTCTTTCCACGCGCTCTTCGCTGGAACCGCGGCCGGGTTCGTGGTTTCCGCGGTTCTAGTTCTGGCGACCACCCTGCCAGCGCGAGAACCAACAACGCCATCCGGGCATTTCCTCGCACGTACCACCCTCGGCGTCAGGGTCTTCCTCCGCCAGCCGTCGCTGCGCGGGCTCCTCGCACTTAACCTCGTTGTCGCCTCGGCCTCAGCGGTTGTGCTGGTGAACACCGTCGTCTACGCCCTGGACGTCTTCGGCGGAACCAGCGCAGATGTCGCCGTCGCCCTCGCCTACTACGGGGCGGGGTCAATGCTCGTTGCTTTAGGAGCGCCGTGGCTACTGGAGCGAATCAGTGACCGTCGCCTGATGCTCACCGGTGCATGGATTCTGCCCGCCGGGCTCATCGTCGCAGCGCTCATTACCGTCTCCAGTGGATCGTGGATCCTGCTTCTGGTGGTGTGGGCAGTTCTGGGAGCGGGAACCTCACTGATCATCACGCCGTCGGCACGATTACTGCGCCGGGCCGCCACTGAAGGCACCCGGGCCCACCTCTATACGGCACAATTCTCGCTCTCCCACGCGTGCTTCCTGCTCACGTATCCACTTGCTGGCTGGGCTGGCGTGCTGGTCGGACAATCACAGGCGGCTCTCCTTCTCGCGGTCCTCGCTACACTGGGAACCATCGCTGCGACGAAATTATGGCCGAAGACCGTAAACCCCATGGACAAGCTGGGGACAATCCCATGACGACATCGGATGAGCGCAGTCGTCACCTGACAGGAGAGGAAATCATGTCCTCCGCGGCAACGGATCCTCTACCGGTCACCAAACCGTCTGACCAGCCGAGCCTGAGCCACAGGGTCTCCCCCGATGCCCGCCATGTCGCCGAAGCCACCGCTTTGTTCCGGATGCTCTCGGATCCGACCCGGCTTGAACTCGTCTGGCACCTCGTGGATCAGCCCGCAGATGTCACTTCCCTCGTTGCGCACACCGGAGCCACCCGCACAGGCGTCAGTCAGCATCTGGCCAAGCTCCGGCTCAGCGGGCTTGTGGTGACCCGCCGCGAGGGACGACGCATTGTTTACAGCCTGGCCGACGGCCACCTCGCCCGGCTCGTAATGGAAGGCCTTAACCACGCGGATCACCGCGTTACCGGAGAACCCCCGCATCAATGACCCGCCCGTCCATCACTGTGAAGGAAACCCACGGATGAAGCACTACCTATCCCTGTCCGCTGTAAGCGTCGCCGCCGTCATCGCCCTCGCCGGATGTGGCGCGGCCAGCGACACCGCTCCCGGCCAGAACGGCGCCACGACGGAATCCGCTGCCGGTGTCTCTGCCGAGCGCAACCAGAATGATGTCATGTTCGTCCAGATGATGCTCCCGCACCACACCCAGGCTGTCGAGATGAGCGAGATGGTTCTTGCGAAGGAGGGCATGAGCGTCGAAGTTACGGACCTTGCGACCCGAATCAAGGACACCCAGGGCCCGGAGATCAAACTCATGGAGGGCTGGCTCAAGGACTGGGACGAGCCAGCCGAGCCCGAGCCCATGGCGGGACACGATATGGGCGGCATGGATGGCATGGACGGCATGATGACGGACGAGCAGATGAACGCCCTTGACGCCGCGTCCGGGCCCGAGGCCGAGCGCCTTTTTCTGGAGTCCATGATTGAGCACCATGACGGCGCAGTGGCCATGGCCGAGGAACAGATCAGTCAGGGTAAGAACGTCGAAGTCACTGCTCTGGCCCAGGACATCGCTGCGGCGCAAAAAGCTGAAATCGTCGAGATGCGCTCTCTGCTGGAAGGACTGTAGACAATGGCTCTGGCGAAGACTGTCGTGGGCATGCTCAGCATTGTGGCCCTTTCCGCCTGTTCCTCCGCCTCCGTGGCTCCAGCGCAGGAGGCTAGTGCCGGACGTGGCGCCTATCCTCCCGGGCACGTCCACGGGTTGCAGGTCGACCCGGATTCCGGGAGCGTCCTGTTGGCAACCCATGAGGGCTTGTTTGATCTTACGGACCCTTCCAACGAGCGGATCGGCCCGCTCATCGACCTGATGGGCTTCACTGCCTCCGGAGGGACCCTGTACGCTTCCGGGCACCCGGGGCCTGGCGTCGATCTACCTGCGCCCCTCGGCCTGATCCGCTCTACAGATCAGGGCAAGAGTTGGGAGTTGCTATCCCGGCAAGGTGAATCCGATTTCCATACCCTCGCCGCCGGGCAGGACGGAATAGTCGGCTACGACGGAAGGATTCGCACCACGCCGGACGGGCTCAGTTGGCAGGATGGACCGGCCGACCTCGCAGCCCATGCCCTGGCTGGAAGCGAATCCAGCGGCGTCGTGCTGGCGACAACCGAAAAGGGTCTGCAGCGCTCGACCGATGGCGGCGCGTCCTGGGCAGAAGTCCAAGGCGCCCCGCTATTGTTGTTGGCCGCGCTGGACGGCGGAACCGCTGCCGGGGTGGCTCCGGACGGGCGAATCTACACCAGCGACGACGCCGGAGCGAGCTGGATGGAGCAGGGCTCTGTCCAGGGAACGCCTGCGGCGATCGACGTCGTAGCAGAAAGCGCCGCAGCGGGTGCCAGCGCCGGAATTTGGGTAGCGACCGACAGTGGCGTTCAGGTTTCCGACGACGGCGGGACGACGTTCACGCCGTTGCGGTAGTTAGCCGCCGTTGCCTCTCGGCCAGCGCATGCTGCAGCCCGGAGGTGGCTGGGTAGGCCGCCAGATACAACCCATAGAGCTCGTCATAGTCAGCCCTGACACCGGGGGTGGGCCGAACGGTTTCCACCGGCGGGTTCCACGAGTCGATCTGCGGCACCGGGTAGGCTCCGGGAAGCTTTCCGAGCAGAGTCGCAGCGAGAAAGGCTGCCCCGTAGCTGGCTCCGATGGTTTTCGACGGAACTATCTGATCCCGACCGGTGACGTCGGAGACGATCTGGGTCCAGAGCCCGCCCTGGGTACCACCACCCACTGCGACGACACGTTCAATCGACCCGCCAGCAGCCTCCATCTGCTCGATGTTGTGGCGCACGCCCATCGCCGTGGCTTCAAGTGCTGCCCGGTACAGGTCTCCGCGCCCATGGGAAAGTGTCAGTCCCGCAATCATGCCGCGCGCATCAGGATCCGCGATGGGCGTGCGTTCCCCGGCGAAATAGGGGAGCATGAGCAAACCTGACGCGCCGGGTCCGGATGCTGCGGCCTCGGCGAGCAGTTCGGGATAGTCCGCCGATCCGAAAAGATCCTTCAACCAGCTCGTGATAGCCCCCGAGGTGGCCATGCCCCCTGCAAGGTTCCGAGTGCCTTCGAATGCTCCGACGGTTCCCCATAGTTCGGGCACATCGATCCGGGTACGCACGGTGTGGACCAGGAACATGGTGGTTCCATACATCAACATCAGGTCGCCGATTTGTTGCGCCCCCACGCTCACTGCTTCGCTCCAGGCGTCGATCGTGCCAGCGATGACTGGAATGCCAGCTGGCAGTCCAGTGGTGTGGGCCGCTGCGGGAGTAAGCGTTCCCGCCGCGTCTGAGGGCCACACGAGCCGTGGCAGCTCGAGCTGAGGTGCGATCTCATGGGCCCACGGTTGGTACCACTCTTGGGCCCCGGTGTCATACAGCGGCGTGGATTGGCTGGCTGAGTGATGGTCCAACACATAATTACCCGTCAGCTGGTAGGCAAGCCACGACGCTGGCATAAACAGGCGCCGTGCCTGCGCGGCAATCGCTGGCTCGTGCTCGGACACCCACGAAATCTTTGGCCCCACCGCCTGCGTGGAGAGCACTGAGCCGCACCGGCCAAGAATTGCATCATGTCCGCCGAGTTGGACGGTCAGCGCATCAATCTGTGCCGTAGCGCGGGTGTCGACGCCGTACAGGATCGCCGGGCGCAGAGGCGAACCGGCAGCATCCGTCAACAAAACGCACGGTCCCATGCCGCTGACGCCGACGGCGACGACTGTGTCCCCGGGCTGGACGAGCGAGTGGCTGAGCGAGACGAATTCCTCCCACCACACCTCGGCGTCCATTTCGACCCAGCCGGGATGCGGCCGGTCCACTCCGTGCGCCCGGGTCTCGCTGCGCAGAACGCCGCCGTGCAGATCGACCAACACGCCTTTGCTGCTGCTCGTGCCGATATCGACGCCGAGTATCACTTCCGCCATAACCGTACCCTTTCCATCAAATTCACACCGGCGCTTGGGCGTCGCTGCTAGAGAGCCACGTCGCCGCACAGGTGCACGTGCACTCCGAGCTCCCTAAAGAATGCCGCCTTGGCAGCAAACGCGTTGTCGGCAATTTCCGCTGTCGGCGCGTAGACCACCTGTACGTGGTTGGCTTTGTGGCGGGCCATCAGCTGGTCCCGGGAGACCCCGTGCAGCACCGCATGCATGATGGGCCACTGCTTGTCGGTGGCGTTCAGCCTGCGCTGGGTTTCTTCTTCGGGAAGTTCGACGGCGTGCCCCCGGCCCAAGTCAACGTGCAGTTCATTGTCCATGATGAAGACCCTGGACCATACGATCTCGCCGGGTTTGGAAGTGCCGGAGAGCGTGGAGCCGCCCTTGGGGAAAAACACTGCTGGCTGGCGGAGCCCGTGGGACTTGTCGTAGCCGCCATTATGGGATGCCGGCACGGACCCGGAGATTTCAAATACCCAGACAAATTCGCCGTCGTAGTCATCTCCCCAGCGGATGTCGTGCAGGGTGGTGGCTGGGTCCAGCCCCATCGCAGTCCAGATGCGATTGGTGACCAGCGCATCCACTGCCACGCCCTCGTCGACCTCGTTGAAATGCGGCAGCGCACACCCTTCGTAAAGTTCATGTGAACCATCCCGGGAGAGGACCGGCGGCCGCGAGACGTTGTTCAGCAATCCCTCCACCAGATCCGACGCCGGCACCATGTCCTTCAGCCCCTGCTGGTACTGGATGCCGATGGCGTCCGCGCCGAAATCATCGGCGATCCGCACAGCGGCGACATACATTTTGCACTGTTCGTGCACCTGCTCCGCAGTGAGATCGGCGGCGTCATCCGCTCCAAAGTGGAACGTGAAACCGGCGTTGTCGAGCCAGGTACGCACCGACTGGGCTTCAGCGTCGGAGACGGTGCGCATCTCGGCCAGCAGGGCGGACTGGGACAGGCGTTCCTTATAAATACCCAGCGGATTCAGCAGCTCATC
The DNA here is from genome assembly GCA_002384315.1 of Micrococcaceae bacterium UBA4005. GTDB lineage: Bacteria > Actinomycetota > Actinomycetes > Actinomycetales > Micrococcaceae > Arthrobacter_D. Next base: position 6,390 of record DGBL01000153.1, read on the forward strand.
GTCAATGATCGCGTTGTACATTCCCATGCACCCCTCGTCGAAGACACCGATGATCGCCTTCTCCGTGGTGAGCTGGCGCGCGAGCGCGCGGCCCAGCCGCGTCTCCTCGTTGTCCGGGAGTTCCCTCAGGTCGCGCACATGGCTCAGGTCGTGAAGGATCACTCCGGTTTCGAGCCACTCCCCGACCTTCTCGACGGCCCAGGCATCGGTGAAGTCCTTGCTCCACAGCGCCGAATAGCCAACGTTCGCTTTAGTCAGCGAACCGGTCAGGTTGAGTAGTCCGACCAGTCCGGGGAAATCGCCTGCCCAGTTGGCCACAACGAGGATTGGCCCCTGGTGGCTGCGCAGTCCCGCCAGCACATGGTGGCTGTATTGCCAGACGGCATCAACGACAACCAGCGGCGCGTCGGCAGGGATGTTCCGGAAGACATCCATCCCGGCTCGCTGGCTGTCAATGAACCCGTGCCGGGTCAGCGGGTCCACACCATGCGCCCGGTGGACCTCGAACCCGAACCTGTTCACGGCCGCCGCGAAATCGGCTTCTAGTTGCTGTTGGGTGGACCATCCGGCGCTGTTGGCACTGAGCCGGAGGTCCCCGCTCGCGATGGTGTACACGGTCTTTTCCCGTAACGGCGGGAGGACAAGTTCGGGAGGAAACTGGTAGGTCGTCATGCTGATTCTCCTGATGGTCTACGGTTTGGGGCTACGACGGGGACTCGCTAGGACTGCGGGCGCAGGCGCAGCCCCTGCATACCGCCGTCGACGGCGAGGGTGGTGCCAGTAGTAGAGCCAGCCTCCGGGGAAGCCAGATAAACGATCGCTCCGGCAACTTCCTGGGCACTCACCAGGCGTCCGTGGGGCTGACGGGCTTCCAGCGCCGCCCGTTCTGCCTCCGGGTCCGCGGCGGCGGCCAGGAGCCGCCCGACCCACGGAGTATCCGCCGTGCCGGGGTTTACGCAGTTCACTCTGATGCCTTCACGGACGTAGTCAGCTGCCATGGCCAGCGTGAGCGAGAGGACTGCTCCCTTGCTTGCGCTGTAGAGCGCCCTGCCGGGAAGACCGGCAGTCGCGGCGATTGAACAGGTGTTCACGATCGCTGCCGCCGGTGACGCGCGCAGGTACGGTAATGCAGCACGGCTCACACGCACCATGCCGACCACATTCACATCCAGTACGCGGTGCCACTCGTCGTCGTCGTTGGTTTCCACGGTGCCCTGGGCTCCAATGCCTGCGTTGTTGATGAGGATGTCCAGCCGGCCAAAGGTTTCGAGGACCTTCGCAATGGCTGCCCGGACGGATGCGTCATCACCGACATCACAGCGCACCGAGAAATACGGTGAGGCACTATCAGGTTCGCGATCCAGCACGGCGACACGCACGCCCTGCACAGTAAGCTTGTCGGCCACCGCGGCTCCAAGGCCGGACGCGCCTCCGGTCACGACGGCGACAAGCCCCCGCAAAGCGACTGGTGCGGCTGGTCCGGGACCTGGACCGGAACTGGCGGAGCTCACTTCCCGCTCCATTGCGTGAACTGCTGCCGCTGCCGACCCAGGCCATCGATTTCGACCTCGACGACGTCACCGGCGGCCAGGTAAGGGTATTTACCGGAGAGTCCAACGCCTTGCGGCGTACCTGTGAGGACGACGTCACCAGCTTCGAGGGTCATGTACTGGCTCAAATGGTGAATCAAAAAATCGACACCGAAGATGAGATCGGCAGTGCTGGAATCCTGGCGCAGCTCGCCATTGACCCAGGTCCGCAGACCGAGGTTGGTATGGTCCACCTCGTCAGCTGGGACCAACCATGGTCCCAGCGGAGAAAACCCGGGAGCGCACTTGCCCTTCGACCACTGGCCGCCGGACTGCTTTAGCTGGAAGTCCCGCTCCGATAAGTCGTTCGCGGTGACAAATCCGGCGATGTGGGCGGGAGCGTCGGCAGGCGAATCAAGATAGCTGGCGCGCTGGCCGATGACGACGCCGAGCTCCACTTCCCAGTCTGTGGTCGTACTATTGCGGGGAATCATCGTGTCATCGAAGGGCCCGGCGAGAGTATTCGGGGCCTTCAGGAACATCAGCGGGTGGGTTGGGATGTCCGCCCCCGATTCAGCGGCATGCGCTGCATAGTTCAAGCCGATGCCGATCACGGCAGATGGGTTCGCGATGGGCGCTCCGATTCGTTCGCCGGTGAGGTCGATGCCGGCCAGCGCTCCGGAATCAAGGGCTTCGCGGACGCGTGCGAGACCGCCAGCGGCAAGAAAACTACCGTCAATATCCGCGGTAAGTGACGATAGATCATACGTCTTCTCGCCCTCTCCTGCGTGATCGCTCAGCACCGCTGGTCGCTCGGAGCCTGGGTTTCCCCACCGCATGATTTTCATTTTTCCTCCACTAAATGCACGCAGCAGCGCGCGCGTCCAGGTGCCTGCGCAAATGCGCAGACACGTTCCAGAATTACAGATCAACCCGATATTGACAACCCAGACATCTGATGTCTAGTGTCAAGTTCACGACTGCCACATGGCAGAGGACTGTCAAGCTTCGGGAGATCTCGTGAGTACCATCACTACCGTATCCATTTGTGATGTGCGTTTTCCCACTTCCTCCTCGCTGGATGGCTCCGATGCGATGAATCCGGACCCAGATTACTCGGCCGCATATCTGACGATCGTCACCGACGCCGAGGATGGACACGAGGGCCACGGGTTCGTCTTCACCATCGGGCGCGGCAACGACGTGGTGGCCAGCGCCATCAAGGTTCTTCTTCCGTTCATCGAAGGGCATTGCGTCGAGGATCTCCTCGGTGACATGGGCCGCATATGGCGGAGCATGGTCCACGATTCCCAGTTGCGCTGGCTCGGACCGGAAAAAGGTGTCATGCATATGGCGATCGGCGCCGTCATAAATGCTTTGTGGGACCTCAAGGCCAAACGCGCAGGCCTCCCGCTGTGGCAACTGCTGGCCCGGATGTCACCCGAGGAACTGGTGGCATTGGTCGACTTCCGCTACCTTTCCGATGCGCTCACCCCGGAACAGGCACTTCAGATCCTGCGGGCCGCCGTCCCAGGCCGCGCAGAGCGGGAAGCCACCCTAAGCTTGGACGGTTATCCCGCCTATACCACCACCCCGGGGTGGCTCGGGTACAGCGACCAGAAGCTCCAGCAACTCTGCCGCGAGGCGGTAGCCGCGGGTTTCGAGCAGATCAAGCTCAAGGTCGGTGCGAATCTCGCTGATGACATTCGCCGCCTCAAGCTCGCCCGGGAAGCCTGCGGTCCGCTGACAAAAATAGCCATCGACGCGAATCAGCGGTGGGACACAGCCGAGGCGATCGAATGGGTGCTGGCCTTGGACGACCCCGAGATCGCGTGGGTGGAAGAGCCAACCAGTCCCGACGACATTCTGGCGCACGCAGCAATTTCCCGCGGCATAGCACCGATTCCTGTTGCCAGCGGAGAGCATGGGCAGAACCGGATCCTGTTCAAGCAGATGCTCCAGGCGGGCGCCCTGCAGGTCCTCCAACTGGATGCGGCACGCGTAGCCGGGGTCAATGAGAATATCGCGATTCTGCTGCTCGCCGCGAAGTTCGGAGTTCGCGTCTGCCCGCACGCTGGGGGAGTCGGATTGTGCGAAGCGGTCCAGCACCTGTCAATGTTCGATTATGTTGCGGTTTCCGGGACCATGCAGGAGCGCACCATCGAGTTCGTCGATCACCTCCATGAACACTTCCTCACCCCGGTCCAAGTCAGCCGCGGGCGCTACTGGCCGCCCACCGCGCCCGGCGCAAGCACCCAGATGCACGCTGCTTCATTGGAACATTTCGCATTTCCCGACGGCCCCGAATGGTCCGGTACTCCGATGAGTGTGGCAGGCTGATCCCCATGGAAGATCTGCATTCCACCCACGAAGTCGTAGCTATCCATACCCGGCTGAAGGCCGGGAAAGAGGCCGACTACGACCGGATCCACCAAAGCATTCCTGGCGACCTCGACGCGGCCATGCGGGACGCAGGCGTACTCAGCTGGCGTATCTGGCGCAGCGGTCGCGAGCTGTTCCATCTCATCGAGACCAATGACTATGCACGCATGCGTCGTTTCCTTGCCGAGCATCCAGCCAACATTCCCTGGCAGGCACGCATGGCCGAGCTCCTCGAGGTGGAGGACGACTATTCCGGTGAGGACCTCGGCATCCCCCTCGTATGGGCGCTGCCACCGCGATGAGCACGGAAGAATTACTTGGCCGTCTGGGGCGCCTCGGTTATGGCGCTGCAGCCCTCGGGAACCTCTATGCGAGCATGGACGACGACGACGCGCAACGCACCCTGGAATGCGCATGGGAGGGCGGAGTCCGGTACTTCGATACCGCACCGCACTACGGGCTGGGTCTATCCGAGCAGCGGCTCGGCACGTTCTTGCAGCAAAAACCGCGGGCTGACTACGCGATCTCCACGAAAGTAGGCAGACTGCTCGAACCCAATCACGCCTACCGTCCAGGAGACAAGGACGCTGAAGGGTTCGACGTCGAAGCTAGGCTTGTGCGCCGCTGGGACTACAGCGAAGCAGGCATCCGGAAAAGCCTTCAATCCTCCCTGGAGCGTCTGGGTCTCAGCCGAGTGGACATTCTGTTCTTGCACGACCCAGACCTCTACAACATGGAAGCCGCACTCGCCGAGGCAATTCCTGCCCTGCAGCGCCTCAAACATGAAGGCCTTGCATCCGCAATCGGCGTGGGGTCGAACTCCGCGTCAGACCTTGCCCAGCTCGTCGAAGCGGCCGACCTCGACGTCGTCATGGTGGCTGGCCGATTCACCCTCCTGGAGCAGCCGGCGCTCGAACGGCTCCTGCCATTGTGCCTCGAGCGGGGAACGAGCGTCGTTGCGGCAGGCGTATTCAATTCCGGTATTCTTGCCGACTCCGCTGTCCCCGCACAATCCCACTACAACTATCTGCCGGCACCCAGCACCCTCGTCGAGCGGGCACGTCGACTCGCTCGAATATGCCAGCACCACGGGGTGGCCCTCCCAGCGGCAGCCTTGCAGTTTCCACTGCGCCACCGCGCGATTCACAGTGTAGCCATGGGGGCACGCGGGGCGCAGCAAATGTCCAGCAACCTCGCAGCCATGTCCGCGGCCATTCCCGCCGCTCTGTGGAAGGAACTGGAGACGAACGATCTGATCCCTTCCCAAGATAGCTTTGGGGAAATTCCGGTGTTGCCGCAATGACCATGCAGCCACCGATTATTGACTCCCACCTGCATCTGTGGAAGCTCTCGGAAGGAGCGTACCCGTGGCTGACTCCTGATGTGGGCGTGCTGCACCAAGATTTTACGGCGCTCCAGGCCAAAGTCGAATTGGATCGAGCCGGGGTATCCGCAGCCATCCTGGTCCAGGCTGATGACACCCTTGCAGATACCGAGTGGCTGCTGGCCAATGCGCGAGTTCACCCTTGGATTCTGGGAGTAGTCGGATGGATTCAACTCGACGACCCGTCCCGGGCGGAATCCCAGTTGGAACAGTGGCAACACGAGCCGTTCCTGGTTGGCCTTCGACACCTCGTCCATAACGATCCGCGGGACAATTTCCTCTCCCTGCCGGCAGTGCGGCAGTCGCTTTCCACGGTAGCCGCAGCCGGGTTGCCCTTCGATATCCCCGACGCTTTCCCACGGCATCTGGGGGCTGCAGCTGAACTTGCCCGGGCTGTTCCGGCCCTGACGGTCGTCGTCGACCATCTGGGAAAACCACCCCTGACTGATCCGGACGCGTACCCGCAGTGGAAGCGCGAGCTCACCCGCTGTGCGGAATTGCCCAATACGGTCGCCAAACTCTCCGGCCTTCATATTCCTGGGAAGGGGCCCTCCCAGGCAGCCATCGAACGCGCAGTCGAGGCAGCACTCGAACTTTTCGGCGCGGACCGCTTGATGTACGGAGGGGACTGGCCAATGAGCGTACCGACCGGGGGTTACCAACCCACCTGGGAGGTGTTACGCGGATTGGTCGCCGCCCTGAGTGCTCCGGAGCAGCAGGACATCCTGTCCACAACCGCTGCCCGTACCTATCTCAGCCGGTAACCCGATAAAGGGGCCAGCGTCGGGACATCGCACTCCGGGCGCACCGCAGTGTCTAACGGACTTCCATCACCGTGGCGGAGGTAAGCCGCCGCAGCTCGTCGAAGCCGATGCTGAACATCGCTTCCTCAGCTCCAGCTCCGGCCCACAACTGGGGAAACTCGCGAAGCGAAACATCCAGGACGGTGCGCAGCGGCACGGGATGCCCCACAGGGGCCACACCACCAACGCGCTGACCCGTGTGCTCGTGGACAAACCCCGCGTCGGCCCGTTCGATCCTAGAAATCTCTAGCGTGCGGGCCACCAGATCCAGGTCGACCCGCGCCGCCCCGCTGGCCACGATCAGCAGCGCTTCCCCGGCTACTGAAAAAACGAGGCTATTGGCTATCGCACCCCGTTCGCAGCCCAACTCGTGGGCTGCTGCAGCCGCCGTGGGCAAAGGCCGGTCGAAGACCGCCACAGTGTCGGCGACTCCGCCAGCAAGCAGCGCCCTCCGCACGGCCTGGACTGGACCAAGCCGCGTACTCTCTTCTGGTGGGGTCATCATCGCTGGCTCCTGTCGCATTGGCTGGGCTGACCGGCACTCGCAGCAATGGCCCGCCAGCAACCACCCTAAACCAGGTGTGCTGACAGGCCATTACTGGACATTCAGGTGAGCTGTTACTCGTAGAGAACCGGTGCGATTTCCGGATCGTCGATGTTCTCAGCGTTGTAGAAGTAGAAGGGGGTTCCCGTAAGCTTCTCCTGTTCCTCACCGTTGATGGCCTTCATCGCGGCCTCGACTGTTGCCGCTCCCATTCCGATCGGGTCCTGAGTGATTGCGCCAGCCATCACTCCGTCGCGGATCGCGTCAGTCTGAGCCTTGCCAGAGTCGAATCCGATGATCTTCAGCTTCCCTTTTTCCAGTCCAAGCTCGTTGACAGCGTTCACAACGCCGATTGCAGAGCCTTCGTTGGTACCGTAGAGGCCTTTGAGGTTCGGGTTGGCCTGGATCATGGCCTTGGCGATATCAGCGGACTTCAGGTGGTCTCCGTCACCGTACTGGATGTCGACGATCTTGACGTCCGGGTACTCTTCCTTCATCCGGTTGACGAACCCGTCGCGGCGTTCAACACCGGTGCTGTTGATCTGGCTGTGGCCGACAATTCCGACCTCGCCCTTACCTCCGATGAGTTCGGCCATGTGGTCCGCAGCTAGCGCTCCGGCATCCAGGCTGTTGGTCTGGGCAAGGTTCACCGGGTATTCGCTGTCGCAACCGGCGTCGAACTGCACTACCGGGATCTTGGCAGCTTCGGCCTGCTCTAGCAGGGGGATACAAGCCTGCGGATCAAGCGCCGCGTAGGCGATGGCATCCGGCTTCTTATCTATCGCTGCCTGGAGCATCTGCAACTGGCCGTCGACCTCAGTTTCGGATGCGGGCCCCTCGAAGGTGACCTCCACACCGAGCTCGGCGGCCTTCTCTTCAGCGCCCTGCTTCACAGCCTGCCAAAACTGGTGCTGGAAGCCCTTGGAGATCATCGCGATGTAGACCTTGTCGCTGTCGCCGGACCCTCCTGCATCGGTGCTGCTGCCGGAATCGCCACAGGCGCTCAAGGCCAGGGCCGAAGCCATGATCCCGGCTGCTAAAGCTTTCTTTCCGAATTTCATGAATTACTCCATTTTCGTTTCAGGCCAGCCACTGTGCCAGCCTTCGTTAGTTGAATCATGTGGACTTGGCATACCGCGCTAAGCTTCCCTGCGCCGCCGCAGGGAGTCGGTGAAGACAGCGACCAAAATGACCACTCCCACCACGACGTTTTGCCACTCGGTCTGCACGGACATAATGCGCAGCCCGTTGATTAGCACGCTCATAATCAGCGCGCCGATCAGGGTGCCGAGAATTGATCCCCGGCCTCCCATCAGGGACGTGCCGCCGATGATGACGGCGGCAATCGCCTGAAGCTCATAACCGACTCCCAGCTGTGGCTGGGCGGAGTCGAGACGCGCAGCAATGACTACACCGGCGATACCGGTAAAAATGCCAGCGACGGTATAGATGAGAATTTTCCATTTTCCGGTGTTGACACCGGAGATTTTGGTCGCTTCCTCGTTGCTGCCGATCGCGAACGTATACCGGCCCAGCAGCGTCTTACTGAGCAGCAGGAAGGCCGCAATTCCGGTGAGGAAAAGGATCAGGACAGCATTAGGTAGACCCGGGATGATTGCACCGAGCGCAATTTCCTTGAAGCCGTCTACACCGCTGAAGTAAATGGGCCGTACCCCGGAGACCACCAGGGCCAGCCCCTGGGCGATCATCATCATCGCAAGGGTGGCGATGAACGGCGGAAGCTTGAAAACGGACACGTTGAACCCGTTGATGAATCCCATCAGCGCTCCGGTGGCGATGCCGCCGAGAACTCCGACCAGCAACGGGAGTTCCCAATTCACCAGCAGGACGCCGGTGACCACGGCGCAGAGCGTCATGCCGGTGCCAATCGAGAGATCGATCCCGGCAGTGACAATCACCAACGTGGTGCCGAACGCCAAGATGCCTATCACGGCAGTGGCGAGCAGAATGCCGGAGATATTGCTCCACGACAGGAAGTTGCTGCTGGCCAGCGAAAAGAAGATCAGTAAGACGATCAGGGTGCCGAATGCCAAGGATTGCTGGAGCCGGTCCCGCAGGAACGAACCTCTCGAAGGTCCTGTTACCTCGCCGACCGGTTTCTCCGCCGCGGTGGTGGTTGTTGTTTTGCTCATTCTGGTATCTCCCTACTGCGAAATTCGTGTGGCGTAATCCATGATTTTTTCCTGCTCGGCCTCATTGCTGGTCAGTTCGCCAGTAATTCGTCCGTTGGCCATCACGATGATCCGGTGGGAAAGCCGGAGCACTTCCGGCAACTCGGAGGAAATCATGATGATCGACTTCCCGCGCTCGACCAGCTCATTCAGCAGGCGGTAGATCTCTTCCTTGGCCCCGACATCGATACCGCGGGTTGGCTCGTCAAAGATGAGGATGTCGCAATCCCGCGCCAGCCATTTGGCTATAACCACCTTTTGCTGATTTCCGCCGGAGAGGTTCTTGGTGGTGGCGAAGATGGAAGGAGTCTTGATCCGGAGGGATTCGACATACTTCCGGGAAGTCCCCTTGCCCGGGCCGGTCTTCATGAATCCGAGGAAGTTTGCGTACCTGCCCAACGACGAGAGCAGAATATTGGTATTTACATCTCGGTCCAGCAACAGTCCCAACTGCTTGCGGTCCTCCGAGAGGTAACCGATCCCTTTGGCGACGGCGTGGGCTGGCTGGCTGATCGTGGTTTCGACGCCGTTGACGAAGATTTTCCCGGCCGTAGTGCGGTCGGCGCCGATAATAGCCCGGGCCAGTTCTGTCCGCCCGGCACCCATCAGCCCCGAAAACCCGAGGATCTCTCCCCGACGCAGCTCAAAGCTGACGTCCCGCAGCAGTTTTTTGGTGCTCAGGCCCTCGACCCGCAGGACGACGTCGTCAACGTTGTCCGCACGCATAGTCGCCGGGCGCGCGTTCTCGTTGATTTCCCGCCCTACCATCATTTTGATGATCTCGTGCTGGGTCACAGCGGTACGTTCGCGCGTTCCAATATATTTGCCATCCCGCAACACGGTAATCCGATCTGCGATGCGGCTGAGCTCCTCCATCCGATGCGAGATGTAGATAATCCCGATTCCGGATGCCTTAAGTTCGCTGATCAGGCGGAACAACGTGTCCGTTTCCGTCTGGGTGAGGGCAGAGGTCGGTTCGTCCATAATGACGACCTTCGCGTCAAAGGAGAGCGCCTTCGCAATTTCAACCATTTGCTGCTTGGCTACCGTCAGGTTTTCCACGAGGTCCGTGGGCCTGAACTCGCTAATGCCCAGCCGAGCCAGCAAGACGGCCGTATCCCGGTTGAGCCTGCGTTCGTCCAAAAAACCAAGCACGCGCGGTTCGCGTCCGATGAAAATATTTTGCGCCACCGTGAGGTGGGGCATCAGGTTCATCTCTTGGTGCACGATGATGATGCCCAAATCCTGGGCGTGGCGTGGACCGGTAATTTCCACCGGTTCACCCTCGAGATAGATAGTGCCGGCGTCCTTGACATAGATTCCCGACAGGATTTTCATAAGCGAAGATTTTCCGGCGCCGTTTTCGCCAACCAGCGCTAGCACTTCACCCCTGCTGACATCAAAGTGCACGTCATCGAGCGCTTTCACCCCGGGAAAGCTCTTGCTCACCCCTTCGACCTTGAGCAACGGTGCGTTCACGGGATCTCCTACTTCGTCGAAGGGCAGTTCAGCCCAATCGGGCTTGTTACAAACGTGAGTAAAACACACACCCCGTACCTGCATGTATCTTTCTACGTTTCATTACTAGAGTAAGGGCTAATATGACCTTAAACACACCGTTTGGTCTGATGTTTGCAAAACGTTACGAGGAGTCCCCATAAACTATGGCTTTGATTCACCCACCGGGATTCGCGCCACCGGAAGGACTCCCTGCCGCGGCGTCCAAAGCCCTAGATGACCGAACTGGCATCAGCCATCATCCAACCTCGTTCAGCTCCATCAAAATGAAAATGCAATAGACATCAGACCTATATCATCCGTAGCTACGTCAAGGAACCCATGACTACTCGCCCGCCCGAGACTCCGCGCAACGGAGTTGTCATTGTCGGAAGCATCACCGCCGATGTCACTACTTTTTCCCAGCGGCTGCCCCGGCGTGGTGAGACCATCCTGGGCGAACAGTTCAGTCTGCTTCTGGGCGGAAAGGGCGCAAACCAGGCAGTTGCGAGCGCCTTGGCCGGAACGGCGTCGTTCATGGTCGGCTGCGTCGGTAATGATCTTTTCAGAGACCTCGTACAGGGTGGGTTACGTGACCACGGGGTCGACCTCTCTGCGCTGCGCGTTGTCGACGCTCCGACGGGAATCGCGCACATCCGCGTGGACGCTTCGGGTGAAAACGACATCGTCATGGTGCCACTGGCAAACAACGAGTTGGGGATCGAACAGATCGATCAGGCCATGTCGGATCTCGCTCCCCGCGCCTCAGTGCTGTTGACCCAGTTGGAAATACCCCGGGACAAGGCGATATACGCTATGCGTGCCGGGCGTTCCGCCGGGCTGACGGTAATCCTCGACCCTGCTCCAGCGGCAGATCTTCCCGAAGATGCCTGGAAGTACGTTGACTATGTAACGCCCAACGAAACCGAGGCAAGCCTGATCACCGGCCTCGAGGTGGCCGACCCGGAATCGGCGGTGGCAGCTGGCCAGTGGTTCCTCGCCAGAGGTGTCGGGAACGCGGTCATCACTATGGCCGCCGGTGGCGCGATGCTCGTCACCGGCGACCGTGTGGTTCACTTTCCGGCCCACCAGGTCGATGCTGTGGACACCACCGCCGCCGGGGATGCCTTTTCTGGCTATCTGGGCGCCTCGCTCGCCGCGGGGATGTCCATCGACGACGCCATCGCCCGGGCCATGGCCGCCGGTGCGCTCGCGGTGACCCGCCATGGGGCCTCTCCCAGCTTGCCCAGCGCCCAGGACGTTGAGGAGTTCCTCCGCGAAAACCACCAAAGGACATCGTCATGAGAAAAACCACCGGAATCCTCCACCCACAGCTCTCCCGAATTGTTTCGGAGCTGGGCCACACCGACCTCCTGGTCGTGACCGACGCAGGTTTACCGATCCCTCAGTGCGTCGAACGCGTGGATCTGGCCTATCGCCCCGCTGAACCCACATTTCTGGGGGTGCTCGACGCTGTCCTTGCCGACGTCGTCATCGAGGGAGCGATCCTCGCCACAGAAATCCGAGACCACAGCCCAGCCTTGCTGCAGGAGATCCTCGCCCGGCTCGAACGTGCAGGGGTCACTCCGCAGTTCGTTCCCCACGCCGAGTTCAAGGCCACCACCCGCGACGCGCGCGCGGCGGTTCGCTCTGGTGAATTCACTCCCTACGCCAATATCATCCTCCAGGCGGGAGTCGCATACAAATGAAGTTCTATCTCGATAGTGCGGACCGTAGTGCAGCGGAAAGCCTGCTGCACACGGGCCTATTCGCTGGCCTGACCACGAATCCCACTCTGCTCGCCCAAGCAGGAGTGGGCCAACAGGAAATCCCGGCGCTCGTCGGCTGGGCCACCGACGCTGGTGCGCAACGGATCTTCATCCAGGCGTGGGGCAGCACATCGGCTGAGCTGCTCGACACCGGCCAGTGGATCCGCTCGCTCGGAGACCATGTGGTGGTGAAGGTGCCCGCCACGGAGGCAGGAACGGTCGCCACCCGCGCGCTGGCCGATGACGGCGTTCCAGTGCTGGTGACAGCGGTCTATTCGCGGGTGCAGGTACTGCCAGCTCTTGCCGCCGGAGCTCATTTCATTGCGCCGTATCTGGGCCGGATGAACGACGCGGGGCGGGACGGCCGCGCGGAAACAGTTGCAATCCAAGAGTGCATCACTGCAGCGGGGTCGACGCTGAAGGTCCTGGTCGCCAGCCTGCGCGAACCACAGCAGGCCTCGGATCTGGCAAGGGCCGGGGTATCCGAGTTCACACTCAACGCGGCCGCCTGGCAAAAGTTTTTCATCGATCCGCTCACCAAAGCCGCCGTCGAGCAGTTTGATGCTGATATAGCGGCTATGGCACCGAGGGAGTAGCCGCGTCCTCTCCCTCGGCTTTATCCAGCAGCAGCGCCGCGCGTAGCCACTGCTCCACCCCGCTGATGTGCACCATCGTCGCAGCCCGCGCCAACTCTGCGTCGCCACTCTGCAGTGCCGCTGCGATGGCCCGGTGTTCGGCGAGCGTCCGCTCAACGGCGTTTTGCTGGGTTAGCGCGCGCCAGATACGTGCACGCACGGTACGGCCATTCAGTCCCGAGAGCAGACCCGCCAGATAGGCGTTACCCGCGGCTTCAGCAATGATGCCGTGGAACCGCAAATCGTGTTCGAGGAGGTCCTCTACCGACGTCGGGTCAACCTCGTCAATCTCGGTTCCCAGGCTGGCCACCTGCTCCGTGGTGATGCGGCCAGCAGCGATGAAGGCGGCCGAGGATTCCAGAATCCGGCGCACCTCCAGTAACTCGATGACCGAACTGTCCGCATGCAACTCCACCATAAAAGCGACGGAATCATGCAATAGCTGGGGCTCGAGGCTTGTGACATAGGTTCCATCACCCCGGCGCACATCGAGCACCCGGATGAGCTCGAGTGCCTTCACGGCTTCGCGTAGCGAACTGCGCGAGAGGCCCAACTGCTCGCTGAGCTCCTTTTCCGGCGGCAATCTGTCGCCGGGAGACAACTCTCCGCCCAGGATCATGTCCTTGATCTTCGTGATCGCATCGTCAGTGAGTGCCATTGTTCGATCCTAGTCGGCACGCCGGATTTGCATTGGCTTCGATTCTTTGTCTAGCGTGGTCAACGCACGGGATTAGTAATCCTACTTATCAATTCGAAGGAGTATGACTATGAACGTCAAGAAGACTTTTGCTGTATCCGCAATGACCGGTGCGCTTGTGTTCGGTGGAGCGGGCATGGCCCAGGCTTCTCCGCTCGATTCCGTCACGGATGTCACGGATGTCGTCGCAGGGAACTCGCTGCTTGGTGGAGCCAACAACAGCTCCGGCGCCATCGGCGGTCTGGTGGCCGCAGCCGTCAGCCTCGACCGCACTGTGGACATCGAGCAGATCCAGCTGGTGAATGTCGAAGGCGATGTCCTCAGTGACATCGACGTGGACGTCACCAACAACAACATCCTCAACGGTCTCACCGTTCAGGCCCTGAATGAGAACGACATCGACATTCAGGATGTCGTGGACGTGAACGTCGTAGACAACGTGCTGGTTGTTGTCGTGGACGCTCTCTAAGCACCCCCTAGCAGGCAGGGCCGTCCGCATCAGGGTGGTCCTGCCGCGCGTTAAGGGCTCCTAGACTGGATCAATGACAGCAACACTGGTGGCCAAGGCCCTCTCCGGCGGACACGCTCACCGAACCCTCTTCTCCCAGCTCGATCTGACGGTCGCCCCCGGCGATGTCGTCGGGGTCGTAGGCGCCAACGGCGCTGGAAAATCAACCCTGCTCCGGCTGCTTGCCGGGGTGGACGAGCCGCTGGCCGGATCAGTACTCTCCACTCCGAAGGAGGCCTTCATCGGCTGGCTTCCGCAGGAGCATGAGCGGGTTTCCGGCGAAACGGTCGCCGACTATGTGGGCCGGCGGACCGGCGCGATCACCGCCACAGCGCAGATGGAAGCTGCGGCCGCGCAGCTCGGCGCTGGCCAACGCGGCGCCGAGGAGCGCTATGCCGAAGCGTTGGAACACTGGCTCTCCTGCGGTGCGGCGGATGTGGAGGACCGGATGCCAGCCACACTGGCCGACGTCGCTCCCGGCATTTCACCGGAGGCCCCGATAGCAGGCCTGTCCGGAGGCCAGCTGGCGCGCGTGGCCCTCGCCGCGTTGCTCCTGAGCCGTTTCGATATTGTCCTGCTGGACGAACCCACCAACGATCTTGACCTGGACGGACTGGCGCGACTGGAGGACTTTGTCCGGAACCTGCGCGGCGGCGTCGTCCT
>DGBL01000103.1 GCA_002384315.1 Micrococcaceae bacterium UBA4005
GCCGAGATGGCCGCACTTCTTCTCAGAGGCCAGCTGGTCTTCCCAGTGGACCCCGGCCGCGCCCGCCTGGATCATCGACTTCATGAGCTCATAAGCGTTCAGCGGCCCGCCGAATCCAGCCTCGGCGTCAGCGACAATCGGGACCATCCAGTCATCGACGCTGGAGGTTCCTTCCGCCCACTCAATTTGGTCCGCGCGCATCAGCGCGTTGTTGATCCGCCGGACCACCGTGGGAACCGAGTTGGCAGGGTAGAGGGACTGGTCCGGGTAAGTGTGCCCAGAGTTGTTGGCATCCGCGGCTACCTGCCAGCCGGAAAGATAAATTGCGCGCAGGCCAGCCTTGACCTGCTGAACGGCCTGGTTTCCGGTTAGCGCACCCAGCGCGTTGGTGTACCCGCCGGACGTCGACTCTTCCGTCAACTGGGCCCACAATTTCTCAGCCCCACGGCGTGCCAGGGTGTGTTCCTCCTGGACGCTCCCACGGAGCC
This sequence comes from Micrococcaceae bacterium UBA4005, assembly GCA_002384315.1. Classification (GTDB taxonomy): domain Bacteria; phylum Actinomycetota; class Actinomycetes; order Actinomycetales; family Micrococcaceae; genus Arthrobacter_D. The sequence continues at coordinate 489 of DGBL01000103.1, forward strand.
GGACGACGTCGGCAGCAGTGAAGTCGCGTCGAACGCCGTCCCAGCGTGGATTCGCCGACCATTCCAGTTCCAGGTCCTGGGCTGCTGCCTCGACTGTGTGCTGGCGGCCGGTGCTGGACGAGTTGGTTGGGTGCTGTGAATCCTGCGTCATTACTGTCTCCTTTTGGTGCTGGTTGAACTGCTCAACCGGGTGTATCTATAACAATTCGCTATTTGCAACCCTCTTTCTAGGGATTAGGGCTGGCAAAAAACGCATTTCTTCGCGTATTGTCAAAAAATGACGATGTCAGCATGGGCAAGTACGGACAATCAACCCCACCCAGAGGGTTCCGCGGTCGCGGACGGATTGGATGTGATCAGCCTTGGACGGCGGATCCGCCATCTGCGCAAGGCCAAGGGGTTGACCCTCGAAGAGCTCGGTGTGCAGCTAGGAACTGCAGCATCGCAGCTGTCCCTGATGGAAAACGGCAAACGTGAACCGAAGCTGGGCATGCTACAGGGGCTGGCGTCCGTGTTCGGGGTCAGCATTGACCAGCTACTGGGCGCCGAGCCGCCGACGCGCAGAGCTGCGCTGGAGATCGAACTCGAGCGTGCTCAGCGCGGGCCGCTGTACGAGTCGCTCGGGTTGCCGCGGGTGCGTATTTCCGCCCGATTGCCGCTGGAAGTACTCGAATCTCTGGTGGGTTTGCAGTCGGAGCTGGAACGCAGGCTCAATGAGCAGGTAGCCACCCCGGAAGAGGCTAGGCGGGCCAACGCGGAGCTCCGCGGAATAATGCGCGAGCGTAACAACTATTTTCCGGAAATTGAGGCGGAAGCCCAGACAGTGCTGGATGCTGTGGGCTATTCGAGCGGGCCCATGTCCCAGCATCTGATCGCGGATATCGCCACGCATCTGGGTTTCAGTTTGCACCACGTCTCAGACCTCCCGCATTCCACCCGGTCGGTTACGGACCTGAAAAACCGGCGGATATACCTCACCCAGTCCCAACGTACCGACCACGACCCCCGATCGGTGCTGCTGCAGGCACTGGGCCATTATGTGCTGCAGCATCAGACCCCGGACAACTACCGAGAGTTCCTTCGTCAGCGCGTGGCCACGAACTATTTCGCCGCAGCCCTGCTCCTGCCCGAAAAGCCCGCGGTGGAGTATCTTCGACGGGCCAAGGCAGCCAAGGAGATAGCTGTCGAGGATATCCGCGACACATTCTCGGTGTCCTATGAAACCGCAGCCCACCGTTTCACCAATCTCGCCACCGAGCACCTGGCGATTCCCACCCACTTTCAGAAAACCCATAAGAGCGGGATTATCTACAAGGCGTACGAAAACGACGGCGTTACGTTCCCGCAGGACCACACCGGTGCGATCGAGGGCCAGCCCTCCTGTAAACGGTGGACCTCCCGGGTGGTCTTCGACGTACCGGATAAGTTCAGCGCGTATAACCAGTACACGGACACCCCGAGCGGTACCTACTGGTGTACCGCACGCACGGAGCGAGCGGCGAGCGGGGAATTCTCAGTCAGCGTGGGCGTTCCCTACGCGCAGGTTAAATGGTTCAGGGGCAGGGATACCGACATACGGGAGAAATCCTTTTGTCCGGACGAGGCCTGCTGCCGCCTGCCGCCGACGTCGTTGGCCAGGGACTGGGCAGGGAACGCTTGGCCCAGCGCCCGCGCACACTCCCACCTGCTGGCGGCGATGCCTCCCGGAGCCTTCCCCGGCGTCGACGAGACCGAGGTGTATTCGTTCCTCGAAGCCCATTCGCCCTAACGCAGCATTACCGTAGCCGGGCAAGCCGGGAAATGCTCGCCCGGCCCGCAGCGGCAAGTGCGCCGACACCGGCGGAGAAACGCAGAGCTTCAAGGGCAGGCATGGGGTGGACCAGTGCGAGCAGCAGCACAGCTGCGGTGGTGAAGACGATAAAGTAAGCCGCGATATGCAGGCTCTGACGGCGAACCCGGCGCAGCGCCAGGGCGAGGAGCACCCCGAGCGGCAGCGCCGTGACGCTGCCCAGCAAGGTCCCGTACAGCAGGGTGGTGCCGAACACGGCGGCGCTCGCACCGATTCCGCCCCCGCCCAGAGCCCACATGACGGCTAGCGCTAGGCTCAGCAGTGCCGTAGCGGTCAGTAGCGCCAGCACCGCTGCAGGAAATGCGAAGGTCACATGGTTTCGGGGGTTGACCGGTTCGGCGAATATCTCGGTTACGTCGACGCCGTGCGGAACTTCGAATCCGACGGCGCTCGCGGGCACCGGGTCACCGGGTTCTGCGCTGCTGCCCATCGTCGGCTCCCTTCAGTGCTCCGCGACCTGCTGTGTGCTATCCAGTATCCAGTTTCCCGGGTCGGAGCGCACTTGTTCGGATCATGAATTCAGCGACGCGATGGTCCGCAGTTCGTTGGCGATCCTGCGTTCGAGGGCCTCCCGGCTGAGCGTTTGCGAGCCGCCATGTGCGCGCAGATACAGCAAGGCGCCCAGCCGTAGGACCCGCCACTCCTTCTCGGCGGCGCGGTCGGGGGCGGCGGAGGCGCGGACAATCTCAGGGTCGTACAGGTTCGGGTCGTTGAGTTGGCGCTGACGCACGGCAGCTGCCGATTTTGCCCGGAGCGGATCGGGTTCGGCGTCGTCGGGCACCCGCAGTGCGGTGGAGTACCAGGCGGAGCGTTCGGCGTTGTCGCGGGTGATGAACGCCGCCATTGCGAGCGCGGATTCGATCCATTTCCATCGGCCGAAGTTCCCGTCGTAGGGCAGGGTGGCTAGCAAGTCCGCCGTTCTAAGTGCATTGGCCGGATCGGCGAGGTCGACGAACAGGATCATCGCGATGTCATGGAGATCGTGCAGGTGGCTGCCGGATTTGACGTTCACACCCCGGCCGAGCCGGTCCGCCAATTCGCGCAGCCTTTCGCTCTCCGGATGGATGGCCGCGACGTGGGCCACCAAGGCTTCCGGGGATCCGTCGTCGGCGGCAACCGGAGCGGCGACGTCCTGGTCGTTGGAGAGGGGGACGTATACGGTGGATTTGGCGGCCATCCGCAGGGACCCTCCATCGGACAGGCCCGCGACGACGACGGCGGGAGTGCCGAAGTCGTCAGTCTCCACCCACGTTTCCAGCACCTCGACGGCATCGCCGGCGGGAAGCACCACGCTTTGGCCCGCCGTGAGCGCGTCCGCGGTTACCGGCCGGACCTGCATTACGTCCTCGTCCCCGCCCATCTGTGAGTGTCTCCTCCACTGCTAGCGCACGCCCGTCCAAGCGCAACGCCCAAAATAAGTTCCTTCTACTAACATACGGGACCGTGCTGGTGGGAGGTTTAGCGCCCCCACCCGGCATGGGCCAGCGCCTGGCGCAGCAGGTCGCCGCGGCCGCCGGAAAATTCGGCCTGGATGGACGGGCTCAAAGCTTCGGACGGCGTGACCCAGGACAGCTCCAGGGCATCCTGGCGCGGTTCACATTCGCCTGCCACCGGGATGATGTACGCCATTGCCACGGCGTGTTGCCTGTCGTCCGTGAGCCCGGTCTCGGACGGGGAGGGGAAATACTCGGCAATGGTGAAAGGCAGCGGCGACGGTGGGAGCTGCGGCAGCGCGAAGGGGCCGAGGTCCTTTTCGAGGTGGCGCAGCAGGGCAGCACGGATAGTTTCGCGGTACAGCACCCTGCCCGAGACGAACGTGCGCACCATTTCGCCTTCGTCATTGGCCTGGAGGAGCAGGCCTACTTCCGTGACGTACCCCAGGGCATCGCAGCGCACCGGGATCGCCTCCACATAGACAATCGGCAAGCGGCGGCGGGCCTCGTACAGGTCATCTTCGGAGAGCCATCCTGGGTTCGGGTCTGGAGTACGCACATTCATACCCCTAGTTTTATAGCAGTGGGGCGACTTTGGGCATTATCCGGTCAACCTTCGGCCATCGGCTGAAAAGCTGAAGCGAACCCTAGTCCGGTCCCATCCCATCCCGGGCTTCTGTCCAGACGATCCCATATTCGCGGATCCTCCGGTAAATAGTGGCCCGGGACATTCCCAGATCTTCTGCCGCGTGGTCCTTGTTTCCCTGGTGGAGGGCCAAAGATTTCGCGATCGCGTCCCGCTCCAGGGATTCCAGATGGGAGAGCTTTCGCCGTCCGGTTGCCCGGCACTCCGCCGGTAGATCATCAATCTGGATCAGACCGTTGCGGTGCAACCTGGTCACCCGATTCAGGACCTGGATGAGCTGTGAGACGTTGCCGAGCCAGGGCAGGCGCATGAGCTGGTTCATTGCCGCGGGGGCCAGTGCGACAGGATTTGCCCGCTGCGGTTTTCCGAGCAGGTGGGGGACGAGCTCCCGCAGGTCGTTGAGGTGATGGCGCAGCGGCGGAATTTCGACGCTGTGGGGAAAATGCGGCAGTAATTCGGCTTCCACAAAGGCGTTCCGCGGGCTGGAGAGCATCGTCATCGTAATCCATGGCCGCTCGTCGTCGGCGTGGTGCGCTGCATACTCCAGGAGAAGTTCGGATAGTTCCTGGATTGCGCGTGACGGAAGCTCGTGCGCCCGGCGAAATACTACTATCCCCGCACCATTGGCGAGCTTTTCGCTGACGTCGTTCATCCACTCCTCAACCTGTTCCTCGGTCGGGGCGTCGATCACGCTGAACTGGCCGGAAGGAGTTTTCAGCTGGTGGACTCCACGCAATAACGCCAGCTTGCCTACCCCGGCCTCGCCTTCGAGGACCAGCCACTCGCCACGCCGCTGGCTATCGAGAATCGTTCCGTAAACCCGCTTCCAGGTGGGACTGGTCCCCACCACACCGGGAAGCTGCACATCAGGGCCAGTTTTTTTGGGCAGGCGAAGCGGCGACGCCGATTCCTGGATCCTCAGCACACCGCCAGCGAGGGTGTCACCTGCAAACGCCGGGCGGTATTCGATGCGCGCGGTGATCCCGCTCGGCAGATCCTCCAGCATCGTCAGCGGACGGATGCTTCCAGAAGCGTCCGGTACCCGCGCGAGCAACGCGGTCCGGTCCTCCGCATCGAAATGCTGGCGGGTATGGGTATTCATCATGATCATGTCCTGATTCACCGCGACGATGGACTCGCCGCCACGCTTGCACGCTGCGAGGTAATCGGTGAAAAGCGCCAGTTGCAGCGCGTTGGCCTGCCAGAGCAGTTGCTGCTGGATCCGATGCGCTGTCGACTTGGCGATGACCAGCAACAGTGGATTTGAATCCTTTCGCAGGGAGGTGACGTCCAGGACGCCGAGCAATGCTCCGTTGAGCGGGTGCACGATGGGTACCCCAGCGCAGGTGAAGGCACCGAGCCCGCTGCTGTAATGTTCGACGCCGTTGACGACGGTGGGTGCACGGCTTTCCAATGCCGTCCCGATCCCGTTGGTGCCCACATGTTCTTCGGCGTAGCTGAACCCCGGCGCCAGACATGCCGCGTTCAGGGCGCTGGTGAGCCCTGAATCGGTGCAGACCCGCTTGAGCACCACTCCGCGGGCATCCGTGAGCACAATCCCCACCGGTTCATTCGCCAGTTCCTCCGAGAGTTGCCTGAGCACAGGCTCGGCGCTCAACGCCAACGGTGTCTGCTCATTGAAGGCCGAACGGTAGCAGGGGTCGATCGTGTCTGTATTCAGCTGCAATTGCTGGGATCGGACCCAGGAGGCCTTGATGACGTCATTGACTAGGTTTTGATCCCCCACGCTTCCCGAATTCAGGAAATCTTCCCGAATTTTGGCAACGCTATTCGTTCTGGAGCGCGACATTGCGCCCAGATCTAGCGCCGAACTTTGCTTCATCCGAGGAAACCCCTTCATTGGAGCAATTCTTCGTTGGATCACCCAGTGTTGGATCCCGGAACAGCGCTTCTCGCCACACCGTTTTTGGTGCGCGGACGCCGTTTGGGCCAGCATAGCCCCGCCGGAAATTCGCCACTGTCTCACATTGAGACAACCAGAACCGTAGATCCAGTGTGTGATGAGTGTCACGGGATCGACGACAGTCACTTGAGTATGACACCCAATCGCCGCCCGGACCACCCAACGAGGAGGCAGACATTGAGTAGGCAAAGTCTCACCAAAGCACACCAGAAAATCACCGAACTCTCTTGGGAACCGACATTCGCGACCCCAGCGACCCGGTTCGGCACCGACTACAAGTTCGACAAGGCACCCAAGAAAGATCCGCTCAAACAGATCATGCGTTCCTACTTCCCCATGGAGGAGGAAAAGGACAACCGGGTCTTTGGCGCCATGGACGGCGCAATCCGCGGAAATATGTTCCGGCAGGTGCAGCAACGCTGGATGGAGTGGCAGAAGCTCTTCCTGTCCATCATCCCGTTTCCTGAAATCTCCGCGGCCAGGGCCATGCCTATGGCGATCGACGCGGTGCCCAACCCGGAGATCCACAACGGCCTGGCCGTTCAGATGATTGATGAGGTCCGGCACTCGACGATCCAGATGAACCTCAAAAAGCTGTACATGAACCACTACATCGACCCGGCCGGGTTCGATATCACGGAGAAAGCTTTCGCTAACAACTATGCAGGCACTATTGGCCGGCAGTTCGGCGAAGGCTTCATCACCGGGGACGCTATCACCGCCGCAAATATTTATCTCACCGTCGTCGCGGAGACAGCGTTCACGAACACCTTGTTCGTGGCCATGCCCGACGAGGCTGCGGCCAACGGCGACTACCTGCTGCCGACAGTTTTCCACTCCGTACAGTCGGATGAATCCCGTCACATCAGCAACGGGTATTCCATCCTGTTGATGGCGCTGGCGGACGAGGATAACCGGGTACTGCTGGAACGAGACCTGCGTTACGCCTGGTGGAACAACCACTGCGTCGTGGATGCGGCGGTAGGGACCTTCATCGAATACGGAACGAAGGACCGCCGCAAGGAACGGGACAGCTATGCGGAGATGTGGCGTCGATGGATTTACGACGACTATTACCGCAGCTACCTGGTACCCCTGGAAAAGTACGGCTTGAAGATTCCACACGACCTGGTCGAAGAGGCCTGGAACCGGATCTACAACAAGGGATACGTACACGAGGTAGCCCAGTTCTTCGCAACCGGCTGGCCCGTGAACTACTGGCGGATCGACCCGATGACCGATGTGGACTTCGAGTGGTTCGAGCACAAGTATCCGGGCTGGTACAGCAAGTACGGCAAGTGGTGGGAGAACTACAACCGCCTCCGCTACCCAGGCAAAAACAAGCCGATCGCCTTCGAAGACGTCGACTACCAGTACCCGCACCGGTGCTGGACCTGCATGGTTCCGGCCCTGATCCGCGAGGATATGGTCACCGAGAAGGTGGATGGCCAGTGGAGGACCTACTGCTCGGAGACCTGCGCCTGGACGGACATCAAAGCGTTCCGTCCTGAATACGAAGGCCGCGCAACCCCGAACATGGGACGCCTCACGGGGCACCGCGAATGGGAGACGTTGCACCACAACAGGGATCTTGCGGACATCATCACCGATCTCGGCTATGTGCGCGACGACGGCAAGACCCTCATCCCGCAGCCCCACCTGGATCTGGACGATCCGAAGAAGCTGTGGACGCTCGAGGACATGCGCGGCATTCCATTTGGCAGCCCGAACATCCTGCTAAACGAAATGTCCGATGCTGACCGCGAAGCCCACGTCGCGGAGTACAAGCTGGGTGGCCCTGCTGGCCGCCCGGCGGCGAAGGCCGGCGTCTGATCCAGACCCGGTTCAACCGTCAGTACTGATCGGCAGCACCCCTCATGCTGGCCGGTGGTGGCAACCTGGAGCACCTGCCACCACCGGTCACCCATTAACCGTGAATTTAGGAGCAGAAACCATGGGCGAAAAACGCATCGTCAATTTCGAACCGGTTGACCTCGAGATGGAGGTGGACGAGGACGAGACAATCCTCGACGCAGCATTCCGTCAGGGCGTCGCTCTGATGCACGGCTGCAGGGAGGGCCAGTGCGGTGCCTGCAAGTCGTTCCTGATTGAAGGTGACGTGCAGATGGATAAGTATTCAACCTTCGCTTTGGCTGACTATGAATCGGAGGCGGGCTACATCCTGCTGTGCAAGGCCCATGCGTATAGCGACCTCAACGTGGAGCTGATCAACTTCGATGAGGAAGAACTGCGGAACGCGGTGCCGCTCCAGCACCTTCGGACCAGGATTTCCGCAATCGAGCCGGTGACCCATGACATTGTCTCTCTCCGGCTCGCCCTCATCGAACCTGAGCACTTTGTCTTCAAGCCAGGGCAGTATGCGGATATCCGTATTCCCAATCACGATGGACACCGGTCATTCTCCATGGCGACGACGCCTTCGTCTTCGGGCGAGTTGGAGTTTCTGATCAAGAAGTACCCCGGTGGCCACTTCTCCGGGCTACTGGACGGTGTCCTGAAGCCCGGAGACGAACTGGAACTTGACGGACCATACGGTTCATTCACCCTGCGTGAGTGGTCGGACCGACCCATTGTCTGCATTGGCGGAGGTGCTGGCATGGCTCCGATCCTCTCGTTGCTGCGGCACATGAGCGAAGAGCAGACCAAGCGTTCCGTGACGTTCTACTACGGCGCCCGCAACCTGACGGATTTGTTCTACCTGGACCAGATCCGTGCGCTGGGCGACGAATTGGCTGATTTCCGGTTCGTCCCCTGCCTGTCGGATACCTGGCCTGAGGATTGGTCGGACACGGGGTTGGCAGGCGAATCAGGCCTGGTCACCGACGTCGTCAAACGCCAACAGGAGGACATGGCCGCCTGCGAGTACTACTTGTGTGGACCTCCACCGATGGTCGATGCGGCACTTGGCCTGCTGGATGAAAATTCAGTGCCCCTGGACCAGGTTCACTTCGACAAGTTCACCACCTCGGTCACCTCATGACCGGGCGCATACAACGCATTGTCCCTTCGAGATCCGAAAGTTGACCGACATGGTAGATATCACCGTCAGCAAGGAACGAAGCTTTCCGAAGCAGGAGTTCACCGATTCCGAGGCTGGAGCCTTGGTATTCCCAAGCTCGACCAGCCGTAGCTATAACTATTTCAAACCCGCAAAGCTGCGGGCGACGATGTATGAGGATGTCACCTTCGACGTCCAGCCGGACCCGGATCGCCATCTGAGCCAGGGGTGGATTTATGGGTTCGCCAATGGGCCAGGAGGGTACCCGAAAGACTGGACCAAACTGGTCTCCAGTGATTGGCACCAGTTCCGGGATCCCAATGAAGAATGGGAAAAGACCATCTTCCGCAACAACGCTGCGGTGGTTCGGCAGATAAGCCTGAGTCTCGAAAATGCGAAGCGGGCGAAAGCGTATTCCCATTGGAATAGCTCCTGGACCCGATTCATCGAACGCAACCTCGGCGCCTGGATGCACGCGGAGAACGGCTTGGGTCTGCACGTATTCACCGCGGTACAGCGCTCGGCTCCGACCAATATGATCAATAACGCCGTTGCCGTCAACGCGGCGCATAAGCTGCGCTTCGCCCAGGACCTGGCACTGTTCAACCTGGACCTCAGTGAGTCCGACATCGGATTCGATGGTTCCGTACACAAGGATGTGTGGAAAAACGATCCTGCATGGCAGGGCGTGCGTGAGAACGTTGAACGCCTTACCGCGGCCGGAGACTGGGCCGAGGCGCTCTTTGCAACAAACATTGTCTTCGAATGCCTCGTCGGCGTGCTGTTCCGCAGCGACCTGCTCATGCAGATCTCGGCGCGGAACGGTGACTACATCACGCCCACCATCGTGGGAACCGGCGAAAACGACTACAGCCGCGATCTGGGGTACACCAGGGCGCTGTTCGCGATGCTCACCCGGGACGAGAACCATGGTGCCGCCAACAAGGCGGTATTGAACTCCTGGCTGGCGACCTGGGTACCGCAAAGCATCACTGCGGCGCGTGAACTGCAGCCAATCTGGTCCCAACCCAACGAAAAGGTGATTACCTTCGCTGATTCCCTCGAATCGGCCAAGAACACCTTCCGCACCGTGCTCGGCGAGCTCGGCCTCAACATTCCAAAGGAGCTGGACTCATGACAACAACGAAGGAATTCGGCGCGATTGACCGCACTTTTTCGAACATGTGTGGGGTGACGCTGATGAACACCCAAAACGGGTACGTGGTCGCGGAGATTATGGGCTCAAAGCCCAACGTCGAGATCACGGAATACCCTTCGATGATTCGGGTGGACGGCGTCGGCAAACTTACGTTCGACTTCGCTGAAATAACCGACGCCCTCGGAGCTGACTTCGACCAGTCGGACTTTGAAGAGATCATGTCCACGCACTACGGCCGGATGGTGCACTTCGATGACAAGACGATGCTTTTTTCGAGCCCCGAAGAGGCTGCCGAATACATCGACTTCGATCTGAAAGTCGTGAGCTAGCANNCCACTGACACCTCACTAACGCGTTAGCCCAACCGGTTGGCGCGTGTAAGGACGGTCCGGGGCCCGGCAGCGGCACAGGCGCCCGGCCCCGGACCACCACACCTAGTAACCAGCACCAATGTCTGCCAGGAGGCAACCATGTATGAAAAAGATGGCGAAAAATACTTCGTCGTTGACAGCCACGTCCACTACTGGGATGGCCGTCCTGAAAACACGAAAAACCGGTTCGGAGAAGGCTTCACCGCCTGTTTCTATGACTACCACAAGAACCTCTCACCGGAAGAGTACGTGTGGACCCAGGAGAAGTTCGGAGCCTATACCGAGGAGAACATGGTCACGGACCTGTTCCAGGACGGCTACGTGGACAAGGCAATCTTCCAGCCCACCTATCTCACGGATTTCTATGTGAACGGCTTCAACACCACCGAACGCGACGGCGCCGTGATGGAGAATTACCCCGGAAAATTCATCACCAACGGAGCCTGGGACCCGCGCGACGGCGAAGCGGGGCTCAAACAGCTCGAAGAGTTGCACGCGCGCTGGAACCTGAAGGGCGTCAAGCTCTACACGGCCGAATGGCGAGGAGAATCGCGAGGGTACAAGCTCTCCGGTCCGGAGTGTGTTCCCTACCTGCAGAAGTGCCAGGACCTGGGAATCACCAATATCCACGTCCACAAAGGCCCGACCATCTATCCGTTGAACAAGGACGCCTTCGATGTTTCCGATATCGACTACGCCGCGTCGATGTTTCCGAAACTGAACTTCATTGTCGAACACGTCGGGCTTCCCCGGCTGGAGGATTTCTGCTGGATTGCCACCCAGGAACCCAACGTGTACGGCGGGCTGGCTGTGGCAATGCCGTTTATCCACACCCGCCCGCGGTATTTCGCGCAGATCATCGGCGAACTCCTGTACTGGGTCGGGGAGGATCGACTGACCTTCGCCAGCGACTACGCGATCTGGCACCCAAAGTGGCTCATCGAAAAATTCGTGGATTTCCAGATTCCCGAGGACATGCAGTCCGAGTACGGGGTACTTACTCCAGACATCAAACGGAAGATTCTGGGCCTGAATGCTGCCAAGCTTTACGACATCGAAGTGCCGGCGGAGCTGCAGCTCAAGGATGATTCCTCGGCAACCGCGCCGGTAGGATCATCGCCGGCCCAGGTCGCGTGATGAGCGTGCAGTTAGCCCACCGCACAGGGACCGAGGCGGAGGTCTGGGAGGCTTTGGAGACCGTAAGGGACCCGGAGCTCGACGAATCGATTGTGGCATTGTCCTTCGTGGCAGGGGTTCAGATCGATGAGGGTTCCGTGCATGTCCAGCTCCGTCTGCCGACGTATTTCTGCGCGCCGAACTTCGCCTACCTCATGGTCTCCGACGCTTTCGACGCCGTGACCACGGCGGCGGGAGGGCGTTTCGTCCAGATCAGGCTTGATGACCACTTTGCCTCGGAGGAAATCAATGGGGGAGTTTCGGCTGGAGCCGGGTTTCAGGGGTCGTTTCCAGGCCAGGCGAGGGAGGAACTCGACGAACTGCGGGTGGCGTTCCAGCGCAAAGCCCATGCTGCGTGCCTCGAGCGCGCGAGTGCGCAACTGATCAAAAACGGCTGGCTGATGGAAGATCTCGGCACGGCAACTCTTGCCGATCTCCCGGACACTCCCCAGAGCGCCAGTCTGCTGCGGCGGCGAGCTGAGCTCGGACTTCCGACCGAACCGGAGAGGCCGATGTTCGTGGATGCCCAGGGTAAGGCGGTTGCGCAGGACGATCTGGGCCTGCACCTTCGCCTGGCCCGGGCTACGCGGGTGAGCATCGAAGGCAACTCCGGTATGTGCCGTGGACTGCTCGCCACCCGCTATGGAGATGGTACGCATCCGGGCACGCGCAGCGGCGTCGCCGCCGGACGGGGGCAGTCATGAGGGCGATCCAGTTACAGGCCTATGGTGCCGCACCGGTACTGACGGAAGTTCCAGACCCTGTGGTCAGTGGGCCGCTCGACGTCATCGTGCGGATCGGCGGTGCCGGAGTGTGCCGCACGGATCTGCACATCATCGAGGGCCAGTGGCGCGAAAAGTCCGGTGTCAGCCTGCCGTACACAATCGGTCATGAGAACGCCGGCTGGATCGAAGCGGTCGGCGCGGCCGTGACGCACGTGCGGGTCGGGGATGCAGTGATCCTGCATCCGCTGGCAACCTGCGGATTGTGCCGGGCTTGCCGGGCTGGGGACGATGTGCACTGCCAGAACTCGGCATTCCCGGGGATCGACAGCGACGGAGGGTATGCCGACTACCTCAAAACCAGCGGTCGGTCGGTGGTCAAGCTCGATCCCAGCCTCGCACCGGCGGATGTCGCCGCGCTGGCCGATGCCGGCCTGACGGCGTACCACGCCGTTGCCAAGGCCTCGCGGCAGCTTCGGCCGGGAGACAAAGCTGTGATTCTCGGTGCGGGAGGTCTGGGCCACATCGGGATCCAGGTCATGGGCGCGCTTTCGCCAGCGGACCTGATTGTGGTTGACCGATCTCCCGACGCCCTCGCGCTGGCGAAGGACCTCGGTGCAGGCCACACGGTCCTCGCTGACGGTCAGGAGGTGGAAGCCGTGATGGAAATTACCGGTGGCAGCGGTGCTGAAGCGGTGATCGACTTCGTCGGTGAGGGCGGCGCCGTCGAAGCCGGGATTGCCATGCTCAGGCGTGCCGGGAATTACTACGTCATCGGCTATGGGGGGAACATCCAGATTCCCACCATCGACATCATTTCCACGGAAATAAATTTCATCGGAAACCTCGTCGGCTCCTACAACGACCTTGTTGAGCTCATGGCGCTGGCTGCCGAGGGAAAAGTGAAACTGCACACCAAAACCTATTCCCTCTCCGATTTCGCCAGGGCGTTGGACGACCTCGACCACGGGCTTGTCCGTGGGCGAGCCATCCTCGTTCCCTGAACCAATCCGGGGCACGGTCTTGATCGTGCCCCGGCGCACCGCGACTGCTCCGTCGTGTGCGTATAACCTCAGAAAGGCTCCCCTATCATGGCAAAAGACCTGCGCTTCAACGTTGAAGCCCGCCAACTCCTCGAATGCGGCGTCAACGCGCTCGCCGACGCGATCAAAGTAACTCTCGGCCCGAAAGGCCGAAATGCCGTTATCGAAAAGCTGACCGGCCCGCCGACGATCACCAATGACGGTGTCACCATCGCCCGCGAGATCCAGCTGAGCAATCCCTTCGCCAATATGGGCGCCCAGCTGGTCAAGGAAGTCGCAATGAAGACGAACGGCGTCGCGGGTGACGGCACAACGACCGCCACGGTGCTGGCCCAGGCCCTGGTACGGGAGGGAATCCGCGCCGTCGACGGCGGGGCGAACCCTATGCAGCTCCGGCGGGGCATCGAAGTGTCCGTGGCCGCAGTGGTCGCAGCCCTGCACGCGCGGGCCTCGATAGTGGGAGGACAATCGGACCTCATGACCGTGGCAACGCTCTCGGCCAGCGACGATACCGAGATCGGACGGGTGGTCTCGGACGCTCTTGGTCGGGTAGGCGCGTCGGGTGTCGTCACGGTGGAGGAGTCCCCGGCCTACGGGCTGACCATGACCATGGTCGACGGTGTCGAGTTTGACCATGGTTTCATCTCTCCCTATATGGTCACCGACACCGACCGGATGGAGGCGGTCTTTGAAAACCCCTACATCCTCCTGAGCAACAAAAAGATTTCCCAGGTACAGGACCTGATGCCGACTCTGGAACTCGTGATGCGCAGCGGAACCGGGCGGGCACTGGTGATACTCGCCGAAAACGTCGACGGACCAGCGCTGAGCATGCTGGTGAGCAACAACGTCCACAACACCTTCAAATCCGTCGTCGTCCGGGCCCCCGGCTTCGGGCATCGTCGCGTGGCTGAACTTGAGGATCTCGCCGCCCTCCTTGGCGGACAAGTGGTCAGCGACGACTCCGGGCTCACGCTCAACTCGCTGAAACTCGAACACCTGGGCAGTTGCGACAAGATCACGATTACCGAAAACGGAACCACCATGGTCGGCGGGGCTGGCCAACGCCCGCATGTCGAGGCGCGGCTTGCCCAGCTTGGGCACGAGCTGGACCGGACTCAGAACGAGCACGACCGCGACAACCTCCAGCTCCGGATCGCGCGGCTTTCCGATCGCGTCGCCGTGATCCATGTCGGGGCCGCCACCGGGGTGGAGCTGAAGGAAAAGCAGCACCGCGTGGAGGACGCTTTGTCCGCTACCCGTGCGGCACTGGAGGAAGGCCTTGTCGCTGGAGGTGGAACTTCCCTGATCGAGGCCCGTGACGCACTCGACGCGGTGGAGCTCACCGGAGATGCGATCGAGGGGCGGGAAATAGTCCGACGCTCGCTCGCTGAGCCGTTGCGGTGGATCGCCATCAATGCCGGGTTCGACGGCGACGAGGTTACCAAGCGGGTTGCGGACCTGCCGCTGGGGCATGGATTCAATGCGCTGACGGGTGAGTACGGTGACATGTTCGATTTCGGCATCATCGACCCGCTGAAAGTGACCCGGTCGGCGCTCGAGAGCGCGGCGTCGATCGCAGCGCTGCTCATCACCACCGAGACTGCGATTGTCGAGGAAGTCATCGGAAATCCCGGAGCGATCATGGCTCCTGGTTTCGGGGACCTCGCTGAAGGTATGGTTCGGCCCTCGAATATCTATTAATCCCCAGCCGGTGGATTCACTTCCAATGGTCTGCGCAGCGTTGTTGCGCCAGCGGGCGCCACCAGTGTCTTTTGGTGGCGTCCGTGTCGCGGCGGACGTCACATTGACCCTTTTTCCCGGATGCTCCTGCGGTTTCCCCACAACGAAAGCTGATGATGACACATTCTTCGAGCGACGATGTTCCCTCCGGCCTGCGGCGCCTGACTGATCCGGAGGCGGTGAAACTGGCGCATCTGAGCGGGACCTTCGAGGACCTGCAGACCGTATTGCGCTGTTGCGAACGCCTCGTCGACGCGTTAGCGAAG
>DGBL01000217.1 GCA_002384315.1 Micrococcaceae bacterium UBA4005
GGGGAGGCTGTCGGATCATCCAGTGCTCGGGCCAGGTATTCCATCCGGCACTGGGAGGTATTTTCGTAATCCAGCATGGCGTTCTGCTCTGCGATCCGCGCTTTGCTGATCCTGGCGTACCGTTCGGCGTCGTACACCCACTGCTGCCCGGTTCCCTCCCAGCCGCCCGAGACGCGGCGGACGGCGCCGTCGACGTCGAGCACTTTAAGCAGCAGCTCCAGCGGAGTGCGTTTGAGGTTTACGCGGGCTTCGAGTGCGGGCGTCGACAGCACCGTCCCGGGCTCCAGCGCCGCCAGCACCCGCTCCGCGGAGGACTGCGCTGGCATCGAGGCGGTGGCGAAATACTCCCAGATGTCGCGGTCCTCATGCCCGGGCAGGAGCAGGACGTCGGCATTCGGGGTTCCCCGGCCTGCTCGGCCGACCTGCTGGTAGTAGGCCACCGGCGATGACGGCGCCCCTAGGTGCACCACGAATCCGAGGTCTGGCTTGTCGAATCCCATTCCGAGGGCGCTGGTTGCCACCAGAGCTTTCACCGCATTGTCCTTCAGCGCAATTTCAGCCGCTTCGCGATCCGCTGGGTCGGTGCGCCCGGTATAGGCGAGCACCTGGTGGCCGTTTTCGCGCAGCAGACGGGCTGTATCCTCCGCGGCGCTGACGGTCAGGGCGTAGATGATGCCGCTGCCGGGAAGGTCGCCGAGGTGTGTCAGCAGCCACGCCAGCCGCGACTTCGGGCTCGGTAGCTGCAGTACGCCCAGGCGCAGCGATTTTCGGGCCAGGGCGCCGCGCAGGGTGAAGACATCGGTGCCGCCGGTTCCCAGCTGCTCCTCCACATCCCGTACTACCCTCGAGTTGGCAGTTGCCGTCGTCGCGAGCACCGGAGTGCCCGCTGGCAGCGCGGAAATCAGTTCGCGCAGCCGTCGGTAATCCGGGCGGAAATCGTGGCCCCAGTCGGAGATGCAGTGCGCCTCGTCAATGACCACCAGCCCCGTCCTAGCAATGAGCTCAGGAAGCTGGTTGTCCCGGAAGGCGGGGTTGTTCAGCCGTTCCGGGGATACCAGCAATACATCCACCTGATCAGCCTCGAGCAGGGAACTGACCTCCTGCCAGTCGGTCTGGTTCGCCGAGTTGATGGCCACGGCACGGACACCGGCCCGCGAAGCGGCGGCAATCTGGTCGCGCATCAACGCCAGCAACGGGGAAACAATCAGTGTGGGGCCGGCGCCGCGTCGGCGCAGCAGCAGGCTCGCCACGAAGTAGACGGCCGATTTACCCCACCCGGTGCGTTGGACCACCAGCGCCCGGCGCCCGCCGTCGACCAGCGCTTCGATGGCCTCAAACTGGCCGGTGTGGAATGCTGCATCCTGACGGCCTACCAGCGTTCGCAGCAGAATTGTCGCCTGGTCGTTGAGCGTTGTGGTCGTAGCCATCCGCCCAGTATTCCAGTCCGGACCCCCACGGCGAGCCGATAGACTGCACAATGTGAACTCCATCATTGACCTCTCTGCATCTTTCAAGGCCTATGATGTGCGGGGCATTGTTGGCGAAACCATCACCGAGGCGACGGTGGAGGCCGTCGGAGCCGCTTTTGTGGACTACCTCGAACTCTCCGGCGAGCAGGTATTGGTCGGTGGTGACATGCGCCCGTCATCACCGGAGTTCTGTATGGCTTTTGCCCGCGGAGCAACCCTGCGGGGCGCCCATGTCACGCTCCTGGACCTGATCTCGACGGACGAGTTGTATTACGCCAGCGGCCACCTGAACGCGGCCGGGGTCACCTTCACCGCCAGCCATAATCCCGCCGAATACAACGGAATGAAAATGACCCGCGCCGGGGCGGTGCCGCTGTCCTCGGAGTCGGGGTTGCGGGAGATCCAGCAGCTCGCCGAACGCTATCTTATGGAGGGCTACATCCCCCCGGTTGATGTACCGGGTGAGAGTTCGGTGCTCGATGTCCTGGAAGGCTATTCGCGCTACCTGCGCGCCCAAGTGGACCTCAGCGCCATACGCCCGCTGAAGGTCGTGATCGACGCCGGTAACGGTATGGCGGGGCTGACTACTCCGGCGGTTCTCGGCGACCAACTGCTGCCTGCCCTGCCGCTGGAGATTGTGCCGCTGTACTTCGAACTGGACGGTTCGTTTCCGAACCACCCGGCCAATCCCCTGGAGCCGGAGAACCTGCTGGATCTGCAGGCCGCCGTCGTCGCCCATGGCGCAGACCTGGGGATAGCGTTCGACGGCGACGCGGACCGTTGCTTCATCATCGACGAAAACGGGGCGCCGGTCTCCCCCAGCGCGATCACTGCCATGGTTGCCCGGCGTGAGATCGCACGCGCCCGTGCCGCCGGCGAGCAATCCCCGGTGGTCATTCATAACCTGATCACCTCGCGGGCCGTGCCCGAGCTGATCAGGAACGACGGCGGGCGCGCGGTACGCACCCGGGTGGGTCATTCATTCATCAAGGCGCATATGGCTGCCGAGGGCGCGGTCTTCGGCGGCGAGCACTCGGCCCACTACTACTTCAGGGACTTCTGGAACGCAGATACCGGTATGCTCGCCGCCATGCATGTCCTAGCCGCACTGGGGACGCAGGACCTGCCGCTCTCCGAACTGGGCCGGGAGTACGAGCCGTATGTCGCCTCTGGTGAGATTAACTCGCGGGTGGAAAACCTCACCGCTGCCATGGACCGCACCCGTACTGAATTCGACGTCGACGGGGTCAAAGTGGATACGCTCGACGGCCTCACCTTCACCCCCTCGCACGGGCGCTGGTGGTTCAATGTGCGGGCCTCCAACACGGAACCCTATCTGCGCCTGAACGCCGAAGCCGAGGACGCTGTAACCCTCGCCGACCTCACAGCCCGCGTGCTCGCGGTGATTCGCCAACCGGAGCAGTAGCCCTGGGATCTGCCCGGCAACGCAGACCTGCACGCCGTCACCGACGACTGACGCCAGCTACGGCCGCCGGCGGCCGTTGTTGACCAGGCCGCCGACGACGACGCTCAGCTGACGCCGAACCGGACCTTCAGCTCCGCCAGCTCGTGGTGGAGTTCGTCGGGCAAGGACTCACCGAACCGGCTGTACCACTCCTGGATGCCCTGGAGTTCGTCCTCCCATTCGGCGGTGTCGACCCGCACTGCCGCTTCGACGTCGGCCGGGCTCATGTCCAGGCCGGTGAGGTCGATGGAGTCGGCAGCTGGCACCCATCCGAGGGGCGTTTCTACAGCGCCAGCGGTGCCTTCGAGCCGTTCGATAACCCATTTCAGCACCCGCGAATTGTCACCGAAGCCCGGCCAAGCAAAGCCGCCGTCGGCTGTTCTACGGAACCAGTTGACCAGGAAGATCTTCGGTAACCGCTCTTGGTCAGCGGAGGCGCTGAGGGTGATCCAGTGGCGAAGGTAGTCCCCGGCGTCGTACCCGATGAAGGGGAGCATCGCCATCGGGTCACGGCGCACCCGGCCCACTTCGCCGGCGGCGGCCGCTGTCGTCTCGGAGGAAAGAGTTGAGCCCATGAAGATCCCGTTGGTCCAGTCACGGGACTGGGTCACCAACGGAACAGTGGTTTTCCGGCGACCACCGAAGAGAATGGCGGAGAGCTCCACCCCGTCCGGCTGGTGGTACTCCTCGGCGAGCATATCGATCTGGTCGATCGGCGTGCAGAAGCGCGCGTTGGGGTGGGCCGCTGTGTGGTCCATGTCAGGAGTCCACGGGTTGCCCTGCCAGTCGGTGAGCCTGGAAGGGACTTCCTCGGTCATCCCCTCCCACCAGACCCCGCCGTCCTCGGTCAGCGCACAGTTGGTGAAGATCGTATTTCCCTTGGAGATGGCGCGCATCGCGTTGGGGTTGGTGTGCCATCCGGTGCCGGGGGCGACGCCGAAGAGCCCCGCTTCGGGGTTGGTGGCGCGCAGTTCGCCTTCCTTGCCGAAGCGCATCCAGGTGATGTCGTCGCCCAGGGTTTCCACGCTCCACCCCTCGATGGTCGGGTCCAGGAGCGCGAGGTTCGTTTTCCCGCACGCGGAGGGGAAGGCCGCGGACACATAGTGGGTCTTCTTCTCCGGCGAGGTGAGCTTGAGGATCAGCATGTGCTCCGCGAGCCAGCCTTCATCCCGGGCCATGACCGAAGCGATGCGCAGCGCATAGCATTTCTTGCCCAGCAGGGCATTGCCCCCATACCCGGACCCAAAGGACCAGATGGAGCGTTCCTCCGGGAAATGGACAATCCACTTCTCGTCATTGCAGGGCCAGGGAACATCGGCCTCGCCCGGGGCGAGCGGCGCACCCAGGGAGTGCAGGGCAGGGACGAAGAACGCGTCAAGTTCCTCCATCTTGCGCAGCACGTCCGTACCGATTCTGGCCATGATGCGCATCGAAGCGACCACGTATGCGCTGTCGGTGATCTCCACGCCAAACTTGGGGTCCTCCGCTTCGAGGTGGCCCATGACGAACGGGATGACGTACATGGTGCGCCCGCGCATTGCTCCGGAAAAAAGGCCTCGCAGCTTGTCCTTCATCGTGGCAGGGTCCATCCAGTTATTGGTGAACCCCGCTTCGCGTTCCTCGGCCGAACAGATAAAGGTTTGCTCCTCCACCCGGGCAACATCCTTCGGGTCGGAAAACGCGGCGAAGGAGTTGGGGAACGTTTCGGGATTGAGGCGGATCAGCGTACCGTTCTCGACCAGTGCTGCGGTGAGCGCCCGGTTTTCCCTCTCCGCGCCCGATACCCAGTGGATTTCGTCCGGCTGGGTGAGTTCTGCAACTTCCCGAACCCAGGCCAGCAGACCTGCGTGGGTGGTAACCGGGGCGTTCGCACGCTGATGTNNGCTGCACTGTTCTGGTCAACTGCATCGTTGTATCCATGAGGAACCTGCTCGCGCACGCTATCGCCCATTATTCTTCCCTTCGTTGGGTCGCTGGTGTTTATCGATGCTAAGGGGGCACTTTGGCCAGCGCGGGCAGCACATCAGCACACTTCCGGGATTTCGAAAGGCAAATTCCACGGCACCGCGCGGATCCCTGCTTGAAATTCGACAGTAAATGTGATTAAGGTCACCTAGACCGGTCTAGTTCAAATCGTTT
>DGBL01000032.1 GCA_002384315.1 Micrococcaceae bacterium UBA4005
GTGTAGTCCCACCGCGTCCCAGCGAGGTTGCCCCACCCTTCGCGGACTGTCGCCGCGTACGCATTGACGATCTGGGAGGAGAGCATCGTCGGGTTCGCGGCAGGCTGTGCCGGGGCGATGATGCCGTACTCCGTTTCCGTCCCCATGACCCGGTGCACCGACACGTCTCCGGCTCCCGGATAGCGGGCGGACGCCTGCCCTGCCTGCGTCACAGATACTGGCCGGTGTTGGGTGTCGTTTCGATGGACTTCCCGGGCTCCTGGCCGGCTTTGCCTTGGACGATGGTGCGAATGTAGGTGATCCGTTCACCTTTCTTCCCTGAGATCCGGGCCCAGTCGTCAGGGTTGGTGGTGTTCGGCAGGTCCTCATGTTCGCGGAATTCGTCGACGACGGCGCGCAGGAAGTGTTCGAGGCGAAGACCACGGCTACCGTCCAGGAGCAGATCCTTGATCGCGTACTTTTTGGCCCGGTCGACGACGTTCTGGATCACGGCCCCCGAATTGAAGTCCTTGAAATAGAGCATTTCGGTATCACCGTTGGCATAGGTGACTTCAAGGTATTCGTTGGATTTGTCGGTAGCGTACATTTTTTCCACGGTGCGCCGGATGATTTCCTGAACTGTCATGTCTGCGCTGCCGGCATGCTCGGCGAGGTCCTCCGCGTGCAGTGGGAGTTCCCTGGTGATGTATTTGGCGAAGATCTCGGCAGCCCCTTCGGCGTCCGGACGCTGGATCTTGATCTTCACGTCCAGCCGTCCGGGACGCAGAATGGCGGGGTCGATCATATCCTCCCGGTTGGAGGCTCCGATAACGATGACGTTCTCCAGTTTCTCCACGCCATCGATTTCGCTGAGCAGTTGGGGCACAATCGTCGTTTCAACGTCGGAGGAGATGCCTGTCCCCCGCGTGCGGAAGAGCGAATCCATTTCGTCGAAGAATACGACCACAGGGCTGCCCCCGGAAGCCTTCTCCCTGGCCCGGGCGAAGATGAGCCGTATATGCCGCTCCGTTTCGCCGACATACTTGTCCAGCAGTTCGGGGCCCTTAATGTTGAGAAAATAGCTGCGCGCTTGCGCCGAACCCGAGCGTTCGGCTGCTTTGGCTGCCAGCGAATGTGCCACAGCCTTGGCGATCAGGGTTTTCCCGCAGCCCGGCGGGCCGTACAACAGGATCCCCTTGGGGGGTTTCAGCCCGTGTTCGCGATAGAGATCAGGATGCAGGAAGGGCAATTCAACAGCGTCGCGGATCTGCTCGATTTGGGGGCCCAACCCGCCGATATCCTCGTAGGTGATATCGGGAACTTCCTCGAGGACAAGGTTCTCGACCTCGCTCCGGGCTACCTTCTCAAGGGCGTATCCAGATTTCGGGTCGAGGGAAAGCGCATCGCCGACCCTGATGTTCTGACCCTGGAGCGGGCCGCTCAGGCGGACAACGCGTTCGTCGTCCATTCGTCCGACCACCAGCGCGCGATCGCTGCCGAGCAGTTCCTTGACCGTGACGATCTCTCCGGCGCGTTCAAAGCCAAGCGCAGCAACAATACTCAGGGACTCGTTGAGCAGTACCTCCTGTCCAGGAGCAAGCTGGGACAGCGAGATGAGCGGGCTGACGGTGACCCGCAGCTTGCGGCCGGACTGGAGAATATCAGCCGTGTCCTGGACTGCTGCCTGGGTGGTGGTTCCCGGTCGCGCGGCCTGCCGTTGGTTGACCTGGATCACGGTGGCGAAGCTGAAGGGAGCTGCGCCTTCCTTCTCCAGTGCCGCCTTGAGACGCACAATCTCGGTCCGCGCCGCTTCGAGCGCGGCGACGAGCTTGCTGTTGTTCTGGCCCGCGGAGGCGAGTTGTCGGTCGATGTGCCGGATTTTGTCGCGCAGGATATTCAGTTGCCGCTGGTTGACTTGATCCTGGCCGTCCCCTGCGGGCTCAGCGTTCTGTCCTGGGATCGAACTATGATCCGCTTCCATCATCACCCATCATCACCCATCGCCACCTTCGCCTTGGCCCCGTCCTCTTATTCGACCATAGCGCAGGAGCGGCCAGCATGTGCCGCACACCGAACAGCTAGTCTTTCGCGGCCCGCCGCGCTTCGGCTTCTTCCGGGGGCAGCGAGCCGCGCTGGATAGTGGAACTGGCGTCCCGGGCTACGCGCCGCAGACGTTTATCCGAGACGGAGCGTTCTCCGACCGCCTGGGGGGTCCACGCATTGAGGTCTTCCTGGCTGAATCCGGTCTTCGACGGGCGGCGCTTGGGGGTCAGCGCTGTCATACCGTGGGCGAGGCGTCGGGTGGTGAGCAGGAACCCTGTGTGGGCCACCATCCGGTGGTCCGGGCGGACGGCGAGCCCTTCGAGGTGCCAGCCACGGACCATGGACTCCCAGGCTTCCGGCTCGGTGAAACGGCCATCAGCCCGGATCGCTTCCGCGGTGCGGGAGAGTTGGGTGACCGTGGCAACATAGTTGATCCACACCCCGCCGGCGGCGAGGACGGTAGCGACCGAGTCAAGGCATTCCCAGGGGGCGAGCATATCCAGCACCACCCGGTCTATGCTCGCCGGAGCTTCCTGGAGGAGGACCTGCTCCTGGAAATCTCCCAATGAAATCCTCCAGGCCGGGTGCGGTCCGTCGAAAATAGTTTCGACATTCCCGCGCGCGATATCGGCGAATTCCTCGCGACGTTCGTAGGAATGCAGGTAGCCCTCGTCCCCCACCGCGCGCAGCAGGGAAATTGAGAGCGCTCCGGAACCTACGCCCGCTTCGACGACACGCGCCCCGGGATAGATGTCGCCCATGGTGATGATCTGGCCCGCGTCTTTGGGATACACCACTGCCGCGCCTCGCGGCATGGATAGGACAAAATCAGACAACAGCGGCCGCAGCGCCTGGTACAGCTGACCGGTCGTGTTTTCGAGGATGGTCCCCTCGGATGTTCCGATGAGGTTGTCGTGCGAGAGAACCCCTTTATGGGTGTGGAACGCACCGCCCGGGGTGAGGGTGATGGTGTGCATCCGCCCCTTTTCATCGGTGAGCTGCACGCGTTCCCCCGCCCGAAGTGGGCCCCGTCGGCTCGATGCTCCGTGGGGTCCGCTCGCTGGCTTTTCAGCGGAAATATTCATTCACTTGGTCCTTTGTTCTGGGAATGTCGGGGAGATCGGATTCGCGCAGGTGCCCGCGCGGCGGAGCGTGGGGCGGGCTAACCCTGGACTGCCGGCGGCGCGGTCTTTCCGGTACTGGTTTTTCCGGTGATGGCTGCAAGAACATCCTGTTGATACAGGATCCCGGTGACGCGGCCGTCAGCATCGGTGACCGCATATTCGCTGCCCTCACGACGTCCGAGCATGCTGATGAGCGTTGCGCCAGCCGCAGCGGCGGGAATAACTGTATCCGCACCGAATGCCCGGCTCACCGCCTCAACCTGGACGGTGCCGCCGTCCGCGTCGCCGACACGCGCCAGCGCCTCATGGTCGACGACGGCGCAGGGGCGGCCGTCGTCGTCGATGATCACGATTGCCGCGTCCGGGCGTTCGGCGTGCAGCAGACGGGCGGTCCACACTGTTGATCCGGCTGGCAGCGCGACGGCCGGGCATTGAAGTAATCCGGCGCTGAGCTGTGGCAGGCGAAGGCGGAGCCGGGCCTGGGAGATCGCCGTGCTCGCCCCGTTCCAAAGAAACGCGCCCATGATCACCGCGACCACCGTCAGCATGATATCGGGCGTCCGGCCCTGGACCAGCAAGAGTATGACTAAGAAGCCGAGCAGAAAGATGACCAGGATACGTCCGGCCCACCCGGCGGCCACGGTGCCCCGCTCCTGGTTGCCGGTGTATTTCCAGACGATAGACTCCACGATCCGTCCGCCGTCGAGCGGCAGGCCGGGCAGCACGTTGAAGACGGCCAGCAGCAGATTTGCCCAGATAAGCGTGTCCGCCAGGAGCCGCCCGACGCTACCCGGTTCGGAAAGTCCGAGCAGAGACCAGCCGAGGACGGCGAGCAGGAAATTGGCGGCCGGGCCAACCAGCGCGACTATGAGGGAGCGCCCGGGCGAGGCGTTGAACTGTTCGAACTGTGTATGTCCACCCCACAGATTCAGCACAATCCGCGTAGTCGGCCAACCGAAAGCGCGGGCCGACACGGCGTGCGCAAGTTCGTGGACGAGCACCGATGCTGCCAGCAGGACGGCGTACCCCAGTGCGATTCCGTAGGCCGCCCAGCCGATGCCAGGGAAGCCGACCGCAACGCGTGGGCCGAAGACGAACACGATGACTGCGGTGATGAGGAACCAGGACCATGCCAGGACCACCGGAACTCCAAATATGTTGCCGAGGCTGAGTCCTTCGCTGTTGGCTCCCTGCCCACGGACCTGGTGGGCGTGCGCGGTCACTGGAGTTGCGCCTGCTCGGTGCGACCGGCGCCCGTGAGCAGGCCGCTGAGATCCTGTACGCTGCGGTTGGCCAGCGTGGGCCAGTCGGTGCGCTGAGGATGCGCCGGAATGGGCAAGAAGTGCGGCACTCCGAGGGTTACCACGCCGGCGGCCATCGCTGCGGTGACTCCCGGCAATGAATCCTCGATGGCGACGATCCGCGACTTGTCCAGGCCGGGGATCGTGCGCGCAAGCAGGGCCACAGCATGTTCGTATGCCTCCGGATGAGGCTTGCCCTTGGCCACCATCTCGCCGGTCACTAGATGTTGGAAGGTTCCGGCGGGAAGCGCCGCGACTACCTCCCGGGCGAGCGGCGACTCCGACATCGTCACCAGTGCGCAGGGGATCTGCTCGTCGCGCAGTTCCTGCAATAGTTCCCGCGCGCCAGGCCGCCAGGGCACCTCCTGGCGGACCTGGTTGATGACTTCCCCGGTGAGCCGGTCGATGATCTCACGAACGGAAAGTGTCACACCGGCTGTCTGTAGGATCGAGGCCGAGTGCGTCAATGCCTGGCCAACCAGCGCTTCGGCCTCAGCGCTGGACCACCGGCCCCCGAAGCTTTCCACCAGGGCAGTTTCCGCGCGGATCCAGTACGGCTCAGTGTCCACGATGGTTCCGTCCATATCCCAGAGCACAGCCTGCAACGATCCCGATCCGGGGCGTGCTCCGGTGGGACCGGCAGCGAGGGACGGCCCGGCTGCTCCGGTGTAAGTAGATGCCATGGTCCAAGTCTACGGGCGGCCCATGACGTCCCTATCCGAATCTGCCCTCGGTGAAGTCTCCGAGGGTGTAACTGACAGCGCAGCCGGGCGAGGTTTATGGTGAACACGTGAGTACCTTCGACGAACAACCACCTCAGGGCATCCGGCACCTCTTCGGCGGGCCCGATGATCCGCACCGGCGCACAACCGTCATGCTTGTCGCTTTCGAAGGTTGGAACGACGCAGGCGAGGCTGCCAGCGACGCGTTGAAGTATGTGGGACGTTTTTGGGGCAGTGAGAAGATCGCCACCATCGACGCCGACGAGTTTTACGACTTCCAGTTCACCCGGCCGATGATTAAACGCAACGACGCGGGGAAACGCCGGATTAAATGGCCGACGACGAAAATCAGCAGGGCGACCGTCCCCGACTCCCCCATCGACCTCATCCTGGTCCATGGTGTCGAGCCTTCCTACAAGTGGCGCGCCTATACGGCGGAGCTCGTCGCCACGGCCAAAGAGCTGGGCGTCGACTGCATGATTCTCCTTGGCGCCCTGCTAGCCGATGTTCCGCATTCCCGCCCAATCCCGGTCACTGTGACCTCGGATGATCCGCAGGTCCGGGACGGACTGCAGGTTGAACCGTCGACCTATGAAGGTCCCATCGGCATTGTCGGGGTGCTCGCCGAAGTGGGACTGCTGGCCGATATACCGACTATGTCGGTGTGGGCCGCAGTTCCGCATTACGTGGGGCAATCACCTTCACCCAAAGCGCAACTGGCCATCTTGAATAAGTTGGAGGAGCTCCTACAGGAGAGTCTTGAAATCCAAGTGCTGGTGCAGGAAGCCGAAGCGTGGGAACGCGGGGTAGACGAGCTCGCCGTCGAAGATCCCGAGGTAGCAGCGTACGTGCGCCAACTGGAAGAAGCCAAGGACACAGTCGACCTTCCCGAGGCGAGCGGAGAATCGATCGCCCGCGAGTTCGAACGTTACTTGAAGAAGCGGCGCAAGGATTAGCCTAGTTCCGTCAGTCCGCTAGCCGGATTCCCAGCAGCGCGTCCAGCGCGTTGCCCAGGAGTTCTTGCGCCTGCGGATCCGGCGCAGCGTCCTTCCTGCTACTGGTAGCCTGCTCGGCCCACTGGTCCACTGCGCCGAGGGCCGTCGGTGCATCGAGATCCTGGGTGAGGGCTGCGCGTATGCATCCGACGAGCGCGGCAACGTCCTCCCGCTGGGCGAATCCTCGTGCGCGCCGCCACGACGCGAGCCGGGCAGTGGCGGCTTCGAGGAGCTCATCGGTCCAAGACCAGTCGCTGCGGTAATGCTGCCCGAGAATCGCCACCCTGATGGCCGCGGGCTCGACTCCGGCTTGGGTCAGCCGGGAAACAAGTACGAGGTTACCTCGGGACTTACTCATTTTTCCGCCCTCGTAACCGACCATTCCGGCGTGTGCGTAGTGCTTCGCAAGCTGGTGGCCGCTACCTGCAGCATGTCCGGCACTCATCTCGTGGTGCGGGAACACCAGATCGGAGCCGCCGCCCTGCACAGTGAACGGGCTCGGAAGGAACCGCTGCGCGATAACGGTGCACTCGATGTGCCACCCCGGACGGCCGGGCCCCAGGGTCCGTCCGTCCCAACGGGGTTCGCCGTCGCGCGCTGAACGCCACAGCAGCGGATCCAATGCATCTTTCTTTCCCTCCCGGTCAGGATCGCCGCCGCGCTCTGCGAACAGCGGCAGCATTTCCTGCCTGCTCAGGTGCGATATCCCACCGAGTTCCCAGGGCGCGGCGCTTACGCCCCGGCCGGTATCCGTGTACCCCGGGCGCTGGGCCGCCTCGACGGAGAAATATACGTCGTCGTGCTCTCCGTCGCCTGCGAGCGTGTAGGCGTAGCCGTCGGCCACCAACTGCTCCACCACGGGAACTATCCATTCGACGGCTTCGACGGCGCCAATATAGTGATCGGGCGCGAGAACGTTCAGGGCTTCCATATCCGCACGGAAGAGATCGATCTGCTGGGTCGCCAGATCGCGCCAGTCGATGCCCGTGGCTGCGGCGCGTTCCAGGAGCGGATCGTCGACGTCGGTGACGTTCTGTACATAGCGGACGCCGGCACCGGCATCGCGCCAGATACGGTTCAGTAGGTCGAAGGCCACATACGTTGAGGCATGCCCAAGGTGTGTAGCGTCGTAGGGGGTTATTCCGCAGACATACATGCTGGGGTTGCGCGCGGCGTCAACTTCGACAACGCGCTGCTGGGCGGTGTCATAGAGGCTGACCGGGCCGGCAGCGCCAGGCACATCGGGGACGGGAGCTGAGTTCCAGGCGATCACCTTCCTACCTTACGGGCCAGCGGCCGCTCGCAGGAATTGGCGGACAGTACCGTGGGCGCGGCTCTGCGGACTGGTCAGGCGCTGATGATATTCAGGCCCAAGAGGACGTAGAGCACGAGTCCCAGGATGATGCGGTACCAGACGAAAGCCCCATAGCTGCGGGTCGAGACGAACTTGAGGAACCAGCCGATGATCACGAAGCCGACAACAAACGCGATGGCTGTCGCCAGGGCCGTTTCCGGGAGTCCGTACGGGCCGTCCTCGCCGAAGCTTTTGACCAGCTGGAACAATCCGCTCCCGAATACAGCGGGAATCGCGAGGAGGAAGGAGTACCGGGCGGCGGATTCGCGTGTGTATCCCATCAGCAGGCCAGCGGTGATCGTGCCACCGGAGCGCGACACTCCTGGGATAAGGGCCAGCGCCTGCGCGAACCCGTAGAGGATGCCGTGCCGGTAACTCAGCTGGCGGAGGTCGCGCTGTTGCCTGCCGACGTGGTCGGCCACCGCCAGGAATACCCCGAAGACTATGAGCATTGTCGCAACGAGCCACATGCTCCGGAACGCACCCTCTATCTGGTCCTGGAAAAGCAGGCCGAGCACCACGATAGGCACGCTGCCAAGGATGACGAGCCAACCGATGCGCGCATCCGGGTCCTGGCGCGGGACGCGCCCCCGGAGCGAACCCCACCAGGCGACGACGATGCGCACGATATCCCGCCAAAAATAGACGACGACGGCGGTCTCGGTGCCCAGCTGGGTGATCGCCGTGAACGCGGCTCCCGGGTCCTGGGCGTTGGGCAGGAACTCACCGACGATACGTAGATGAGCGCTGGAGGATACGGGAAGAAATTCGGTCAGTCCCTGCACCAAGCCCAGGATGGCTGCTTCGATCCAATGCACACCTAAGACCATAGAGCACCCGACTGGGTGCACACCGTAGGCTTACGGTATGGAATTGCGAAATGTGGGAAGCAGCGGCTTGGCCGTCTCCGCTGTTGGCCTGGGAACCATGACCTGGGGCCGGGATGTCGATGAGGAGAACGCCCGGGAGCAGTTGCGGATTTTCGTCGATGCCGGAGGCACGCTGGTCAGCACCGCTCCACGGTACGGTGACGGCGAAGCCGAAGCGATGCTGGGCGGATTTATCGGCGACACAGTCGCCCGGTCCGAGCTGGTCCTTTGCGCGCAGGCAGGGACCGTCCGCTCGGGTCGGCGTATGGATGTGTCCCGGCGCGGACTGCTCGACTCCTTGGATGCCACCTTGTCCCGTTTGCAGACCGGGCACCTTGACTTATGGCTGGTGCCGGCGGCGGGAACAGTTCCGCTGGAGGAGACGCTCAGCGCGATGGAGACCGCGTATCGTTCGGGCCGCGCACGGTACGTGGGGGTAGCTGACCATTCAGCATGGAGGTTCGCCCAACTGGCGGCCACGGCGGGTTTCCCCATCGTCGCGCACGAAACCGAGTACTCGCTGCTTGCGCGCGCAGCGGAGCGTGACGTTGTACCGGCGTCGGCCGCACTGGGCGCTGGCCTGCTCGCCTGGGCGGCGCTGGGGCGCGGAGTCCTGACCGGGAAGTATCGCGGGCGGCTGCCCGCGGACTCCCGTGGTGCGTCCGATCTGTGGGCCCCGTACGTGAGCGACTATCTCACCGGCCATCCGGAAAGGGTCACCGAAGCCCTCTGCACTGCCGCCCGCGGGCTGGACGTTCAGCCCCATGAGCTGGCCCTGCGCTGGCTGCTTGGCCGTCCCGGAGTCTCGAGTGCTCTGGTCGGCGCCCGCACACCGGTCCAGCTCAAGGAAGTGCTGGATACCGAATTGAAGCCCATCGCCACACAGATCAATGACGTTCTGGACGAGGTTTCCGCTCCCGGATACTAGGCGACCAGCGCGGCGCTAGTTCTCTTCGTCGTCGTCGTCCGGGTCTTCATAGATTTCCAGTGGAGTGACCTCACCGTGGGCGTCGTAGAGCGCCTCCTCATAGGATTCGAACGCATCAGCGACCGCAAGATAAGCCCCTTCGACTGCCGGGTCATCTTCCATCCGGCGGGAGGCTGATGCCGCCAGGTGCTCTTCGAGCGCGGTAATGAGTGCCTGGAGCGCCACACGCGGATCTATGCTCATGGCTACGACGTTATCGGTAAAGTGGGCGGAATTGGAGGGATATGCGAGAACAATTTTTGCGGGCAGCCACCGTCCGGAGCCGTGACTTCGCCCGCCAGTATGAATACCTCGTCCTAACCATTGGTGCGGGTGAGTCGCTGCCAGCCGCGCGCCGTATGCTCAGTGAGCATGCCGAATACGGCAAGTGGGAACTGGAACGCAGCTGCATCTATGTGGGCGGCAGTCGACGGTACTGGCTCCGGCGGAAGGTCCTCAGGGTCGAAAGGACTGCATAGTCGAGAGGACCGCCTAGTAGGTACTCAACAGCCGGCGCAGGACCCGCGTTCCGAACTTCAGTGAGTCACTGGGAACCCGCTCATCCACGCCGTGGAACATGCCGGTGAAATCCAGTTCCGGTGGTAACTGGAGAGGCGCGAACCCGTAGCCTGCGATTCCCAGGCGCGAGAGCGACTTGTTATCGGTTCCACCGGAGAGCGTGTACGGGAGCACCTTCGCGCCCGGGTCTTCCCCATGGAGCGCATCGATCATCGAGTCCACGAGGTTTCCCGCGAACGGGACCTCCAAGGAGGTGTCCTTATGCGCGTAGGTCACTTCCACACCGTCGCCGGCCAGCTCACGCACAATGTCCAGCACGCTCTCCTGCTGTCCGGGCAGAGTGCGCACATCCACCAACGCTTCGGCCGTGCCGGGGATGACGTTGTGCTTGTACCCGCTCTTGAGCATCGTTGGATTGGCGGTATTCTGCAGCGTGGCCCCCACGAACCGGGCAAGCGTGCCAAGTTCAGCGAGCAGTTCCTCGGGATTGTCCGGGTTGAAGCTCACTCCGGTGAGTTCGGTGACACCGTCAAGAAACTGGCGCGTGGTCGGCGTGAGCTCTATCGGCCACGTGTAATCGCCAATCCGGGTGACTGCCCGCGCCAGCCGGGTCACGGCGTTGTCGGTGTTTATCTGGGATCCATGGCCCGCCCGGCCATGAGCGACCAGACGCAGCCAGGAAATCCCTTTTTCCGCTGTCTGCAGCAGGTACGCCCGTTGCCCGCCAATGGTGGCTGAGAACCCGCCCACCTCCGAGATCGCTTCGGTGGCGCCCTCGAACAACTCGGGGCGGTTATCTACCAGCCAGGATGCGCCGTAGGCGCCGCCAGCTTCCTCATCGGCGAAGAACGCGAAAATGAGGTCGCGCCGGGGAGTGACCTTGCCGCGCTGCAACTCGCGAAGCACGGAAAGGATCATCGCGTCCATGTCCTTCATATCCACTGCGCCGCGGCCCCAGATCAGACCGTCGCGTTCCTCCCCGCCGAATGGGTCTACGCTCCAGTCCTCCTTTAGCGCGGGAACGACGTCGAGATGCCCGTGGACAACGAGCGCAGGCAATGACGAGTTGGATCCTTCCATCCGGCAGATAACCGAAGCCCGCCCAGGGGCCGACTCGATGAGCTCGGTCGCCAATCCGGCCTCCTCGATTAGGCCGGCCGTGTATTCCGCCGCCGCACGCTCACCCGGACCACTGTTGTCTCCAAAGTTCGATGTATCGATGCGGATCAGCTCCTGGCAGATCCTTACAACCTCATCCTCGGCCAACATGTGCACTGGTAGGTCCTCCCTCTCACTGACTAGCCTCACTCCCAGCCTACAGAAGCGCAGTGGGGAGCTTTTGCCTCCTGACTGGGCCAGCCGCGGCCACCCATTTCCGGCGGTGGAGGGCTCATCCCCGGCGGACATCGATTCAACGGCAGCACCGAAGTCGTGTTAGAGTTTTTTTCGCTGCTTTTNNGGCAGACGCGCTAGCTTGAGGTGCTAGTCCTCGAAAGGGGGTGGGGGTTCAAGTCCCCCTCCGCGCACACTGTGAAATATCGGGACATCAGTCGCGACACGGACAACGCCCCGGTCTTCGGACCGGGGCGTTTTTCTTTTCCGTGCCTACCGCTGATGCCATATCCCCATCACAGGGCAGAGCTAAGCATTTCTGCCGCGACCGCAACGCTGAGGCCGATGACTATACCGAAAAGCGCCAGCCAGACGGGTGAGGGGATTCCGGACAGCCGCGCAAGAAGGTACGCATCGGATGAATGTAGCTCCCGCCGTCGGCGTGTATGGACGCTAATAACCTTCGCCAGGTCCCGGAGCGCACCGACCAGCAACGCTAACCCGACAATGAGCACTACGTGTCCCAGGAGTTCGGGCGTGCCCCACCACAGCAGCGCCACCGCCACGGCGCTCAGCCCCAGCACGATCACAGCCCCCTGGAGATTGCGCACCAGCAGTCCGGTCAGGAGGAGCAGCCCAGTTCCGCCCACCAGCCCGGGCACGGCCCACCCGTCTAGGGCCAGCCACACCATGACGGTTCCGACTATCGCCGGTACCGGATAACCCCAGAAGGTGCACCACCCGGCCCGCCACCCTCCGCGGCCCATACTGGTGGTCAGACCGGAATGGTCGAAGCGCAGCTCAATACCGGTGACTTTCTGGCCGACGCCGAGGGCTGCCGCAGCATGGCCAGCCTCATGGACCAGTGTGAGGAACAACCCAAAGTACCGCCAGGTCGCGCGCGGTATGGAAAGCATTGCCACACCCGCGACGACGATGCCTAGCTCAGCGCCGGACACCGCCGGCGGAACGGACTGGACAAAGAGCGTCTCCCACACCGGTCCGGCCGGAAATCGCACTAGGGTTCACCGTCAATCCATCCGGAAAAGTGCGGACGGCTGCTGCCCGCCGTCCAGCCCTGAACCTCCCAGCCCAGCGCCGTCGTCGCCGTGCCCACAGCGTAGGGACTGATCGGGCGGACCGTAATTTCCAGGGTCGCGGGAAGCCGCACCGGGGTGTGAAAGGATATGCCCCAGCGCAGCGGCCCCGCGGGCGGATCACCCACGTGCCCGAGCATGCGTCCGGCAAGGTACATTCCGTGGGCTATCGGTCCCTTGATACCGAGAAGCTTGGCGGGCAGCCTGCCGAGGTGGATCGGGTTCCAGTCGCCGCTGACACGGGCATACCGTCGCCCGACGCCGCGGTCAAGGTGCCAGCGGGCAGTAGGCAACGGTGCCTCCCAACGCTGCCCGGGGCGCTGCTGCTCCGGTTCGGGCGGACTGGCCAGGAAGACTCCCGGGGCGAGGTAGGTTGAAGTGCCCGCCCATACGGTGCTGCCGCGCCTGGTGAGGGTCGACTGGACATCCACCTGGGTCCCGGTGCGCCGCACGCTCAGATTTTCGGCGCACGATTCCACCGCCAGTTCATCCGAAGCCTGCACGCCGTCCCACTGTTCCGCCACGGTGCCGATGTGGACCATACCGACTGTAGGTAGCGGAAAGTCGGGTCGCGCCATGAGTGCCATCGCCTGCGGAAAAGCAAGAGTATGCAGGTAGGAGGATGGGAGTGCGTTCCGAATCGGCGCACCGATGCCCCGCTGAAAGGCTTCCAGCTTGCGCGGGTCAATCCTGACAGGCTCGGCCGGAAGCCCGCGGTCCGGGAGCGTCCGCGGACGTTCGTGCCCGGGCAGGCGGGCCACGAGCGACTGGGTCAGCGCACGTCGATAACTCGCCGCGAGTCTCTGTTCGGCCCCGTCGAAGGGTGCCGCGCGGGGACGTTTCACGCCCCGACCAGGTGCTGGCCGCACACCCGCACCACCTGACCGTTGATCTCAGCGTCGTTTCCGGCGGCGAGGAAGCCGATGGTTTCGGCGACATCGCCCGGAAGCCCGCCCTGCTGGAGGCTACTGAGCCGGCGTGCGACTTCCCGGGTGAGCAGCGGAATGTTTGCCGTCATCTCGGTCTCGATAAACCCCGGCGCCACCGCATTGATCGTCCGCCCGGATCCGGCAAGTTGGCGGGCGGTAGATTCGACCATCCCGATCACTCCGGCCTTGGAGGCCGCATAATTGCCTTGTCCCTTGTTCCCGGCGATGCCACTGGTCGAGGCGACACAGATAATCCGTCCATCTTGAGCGAAGGTCTCTGATTCCACAAGCACCTGATTGATCGCCAATTGCGCTTCGAGGTTGACCGCCATCACCGATCGCCACCGATCAGCGGTCATATTAACAAACAGCTTGTCCCGAGTGATACCTGCGTTGTGGACGAAGATATCCAGCGCCCCGAAACGCTTCGCCGCAAGACTCGTGATGCGAGCACCGGCGTCTTCGGCGGTGATGTCCAGTTGTAGCGCCGTGGCTCCCTTACGATTGGCGACTTCAGCCAGGAGTCCACTCGCCGCAGGCACGTCCACGGCGATTACGGTGGCTCCCTCACGGCGCAAAACGTTAACGGTCGCTGCGCCGATTCCCCTTGCAGCTCCGGTGACGACTGCGACTTTCCCCGCGAGTGAATGCTCAGCCGGGGTCCATATGCACTCCAGGGAAGCGCCGAGGGCGCCCGGAGCCTGCACGTCGACGAACTGTCCGTCCACATAAGCGCTCTTGCCGGAAAGGAAAAATTCCAGCGTCCTGAGAGCCCCGGGCGCGTCCGCAGGGACGTCGCCGTGAAGAACTATTCCATTCGCAGTAGCGCCACCGCGAAGCTCGCGGGCTAGCGAACGCACCGCCCCGAAAACGGCGTGCCTAGCGGAGGCTTGGGCTATTCCTGACACCCCTGCTCCTGACACCCCTGCCGGGCTCCGCGAGATGGTCACCACGCGCCCGCCGGGCGCCAGGCCCCGCAGTGCCGCCCCAAGCTCCAGTAGCGGTTCGGCAAGGTCCGCGGGCGTTTCGATCGTGTCGAGCGCGACGACGACGGCGCCATGGCTTTGACCCGTCGCGGGATGTCTGCGAACGTCCTGCCCCCATCGGAGCAGCGCCGCCGCGAGCAGATCAGCTCCCGACCCCTCCCCCATGACCAGAATGGGACCCGGGACCAAGGGGCCACCAGCCTGGTACCGCCGTAGTTCTGCCGGGCGCGGCAGACCGATTTGCTTGGCGATTCTGTTGGCGAAAGGCGTGTTCACCAGGCTGAGATAGTAATCCGCGCTCATGGACTAGCGCGCTTCCAGGATT
Organism: Micrococcaceae bacterium UBA4005; assembly: GCA_002384315.1. GTDB lineage: Bacteria > Actinomycetota > Actinomycetes > Actinomycetales > Micrococcaceae > Arthrobacter_D. Next base: position 14,543 of record DGBL01000032.1, read on the forward strand.
GCCACAACGCCCTGGCCTCCGGCAGCGCACACCGACACCAGCCCCCGGCCTGAACCTTTTTCCGCCAGTGCGGCCGCGAGCGAGGCGACGATCCGCCCACCAGTTGCCGCGAACGGGTGCCCGGCCGCCAGTGAGGATCCGTTGACGTTGAGCTTGCGCCGGTCGATTGCGCCCAGGGCACCGGTCAGGCCCAGCCGGGTTTTGCAGAAGTCCTCGTCTTCCCAGGCCGCGAGAGTGCTCAGCACCGTCCCAGCGAACGCTTCATGAATTTCGAAAAAATCGAAGTCGTCGAAGGTCAGGCCATTACGTTCAAGAAGTTGCGGCATCGCATAAACAGGAGCCATGAGCAGCCCGTCCCGGCCATGAACGAAGTCCACCGCCGCGGCCTGCGCGTCCACGATCGTAGCGAGGATCGGCAGATTCCGGGAGCGGGCGAATTCTTCGGAACCCAGCAGGACGACCGCCGCGCCGTCCGTCAACGGTGTTGAGTTCCCGGCGGTCATCGTCGCCGGAAGGGCCAGGTTCTTCCCGAACACCGGCGGCAGCGTTGCCAGTTTTTCGAGCGTTGTCTCCGGCCTCAGCGTCCCGTCGCGGGTCAATCCGCGGTACCCAGTGACCAGATCCGAGAAGAATCCCCGTTCGTAGGCGGCTGCCAGGTTGCGGTGGCTGGCCAGCGCAAGCGCATCCTGGGCTTCCCTGCTAACCTTCCATTCCGCCGTCGTGATGGCCTGGTGTTCTCCCATCGACAGCCCGGTCCGCGCCTCGGCGGTTCCCGGGGCGCTCGGTCGGAGATCCTTCGGTCGCAGGCGGGCGAAGGCTGCCGCCTTTGCCCGCGTCGTTTTCGCCCGTGCGGCCTCGAGCAACACGCGTCGGAGCCCCTCGCTCACAGCAATCGGCGCATCCGAGGCCGAGTCCACTCCCCCGGCGATCCCGGATTCGATTTGACCCAACCGGATCTTATTAGCCAAGCCAATAACCGTCTCCAGACCCGTTGCACACGCCTGTTGGAGATCGTAGGCGGGAGTCTGTGCGGAAAGGGCCGAGCCCAGCACGGCCTCCCTGGTCAGGTTGAAGTCGCGGGAGTGCTTGAGGACAGCTCCAGCTGCTACTTCGCCGATCTGCTCGCCCTGGAGCCCGAAGCGCGCCACCAGTCCATCCAATGCCGCGGTGAGCATGTCTTTGTTGGATACGTTCGCATACGCTCCGCCAGCCCGTGCGAACGGGATTCTGTTTCCGCCGATCACTACTGCGTGCCGAAGATTCGGCGTGGGTGGGGCCTCGTGCTTTTCGCGCATGGATGTACTCCTGGTCGGACGGGCGTTCGCAGCCGCTGGTCAGTTAGAGACCCCCAGCGTACCTGATACTCTCGGTATCGTGAACAGTGCAGAACCTCTCCCCGCGTCAACCGACCCACCCCCTGTCGATGGTCGCGCCAGCCGCTGGGATAACCACCGCGTCGAGCGCCGTCGGGCGCTCATCCGGGCCGCACGGAAAGCTGTCGACGCACTGGGGCCTGGCGCTTCGATGGAGGAGATCGCGACAGCTGCGGGGACTTCGAAATCCGTGTTTTACCGCTATTTCGGAGACAAAACAGGTTTGCAGCACGCCATGGCCGAGCTAGTCATCGCACAGATGAAACACAAGATCGTTGATGCCGCAAAAATGGCCGCAACACCGCGCGACGGACTCCGTGCCATGATCTCGACCTACCTCCAGATAGCAGCGGCGTCACCGAACGTGTATTCCTTCGTGACCCGCGTCCGAGGCGCAGATCTGACACCGCCACAGGACCCTGAGTCCCCGGACGCGGTCACTGATTTCCTGGCTGCGCTCACGGATCTGCTTGCCTCCCCGATGCGCGGCCACCTCGGCGGAACCCTGCGCCAGGGCCACACATCGACCGGTCTTGACTATCGGTACTGGCCCCGCTCCGCGATCGGGATGGTGCGCGCAGCCGGTGAGCAATGGCTATCCACACCGCCTGGGCGGGACAAACCCGCCGAGGACCAACTCACTGACGCGCTCACCGGTTGGCTGTTCGACGGCATTCGCAACAGTGCACCTCCCACCTCTCCCCCGCCCGCAAACTCCTGAGAAGGAAACGTCATGAGCAATACCCACACGCGGACCGAAGTGCAGATTCCGGCGACGTCCTCGGTCACCGACGATGACGACGCCGTCCTCGACCCCGAAGTTCTGGGCGCTGCGCTGCTGGGTAAATGGGCGGACGTCCGCCGCCAGGCGCGCGAACTCGCTGGCCGGCCCGAGCTTCACACGATCGAAGGGCTCAGCTCCGCCGAGCAGCGCGAGCGGTGCTTCGGCCAACTCCGTTACCTCGTCGACCATCACGGCGTGCACCGAGGGTTTCCCAGCAGGTTCGGCGGAGAAGACAATCACGGCGGGAATGTTGCCGGATTCGAAGAACTGGTCGTTGCCGATCCGTCCCTGCAGATCAAGGCGGGCGTGCAATGGGGGCTCTTTGGATCCGCTGTCCTGCATCTCGGAACAGCAGCACACCACGCCGCCTGGCTGCCCGGAATTATGAACCTGGACATCCCGGGTTGCTTCGCTATGACCGAAACCGGCCACGGATCCGATGTGGCGAGCATAGGAACCACCGCGACGTACCAGCTAGACACCGAGGAGTTTGTGCTGCACACTCCCTACCGGGCGGCGTGGAAGGACTATATCGGCAACGCGGCAGTCGACGGGCGCGCGGCGGTAGTCTTCGCTCAACTCATCACCGACGGAGCCAATCACGGAGTCCACGCCTTCTACCTCGAGCTCCGCGATTCCGCAGGACAGTTCAAGGACGGGATCGGAGGGGAGGACGACGGGCTCAAGGGTGGGCTCAATGGCATCGATAATGGCCGCCTACATTTCACCGCTGTTCGCATTCCACGGACCAACCTGCTGAACCGTTATGGCGACGTGGCACCGGATGGAACCTACAGTTCACCTATTACCTCTGCCGGACGTCGGTTTTTCACCATGTTGGGAACCTTGGTGCAGGGGCGGGTATCCCTGGACGGGGCTGCGGTCGCAGTCAGTAAACTGGCGCTCAAAACCGCAATCACCTACGCCCATGAACGGCGCCAGTTCAATGCTGGCCCGGATCTCCGCGAGGAAGTGATCATGGACTACCAGCGCCACCAACGGCGCTTGCTGCCGCTGCTCGCCACAACTTTCGCGGCGTCGTTTGCGCATGAGGAATTATTGGAGAAGTTCGACGGTGTTTTCTCCGAAACGACCGATACAGACGCAGACCGTCAGGACCTAGAGACCCTCGCGGCGGCCTACAAACCGTTGTCCACCTGGCACGCCTTGGCGACGCTCCAGGAATGCCGCGAAGCGTGCGGCGGTGCCGGATTCCTCACCGAAAACCGCCTCACCTCGTTGCGGGCCGATATGGATATTTACGCCACGTTCGAGGGCGATAACAACGTGCTGCTCCAACTCGTGGCCAAACGCCTGCTCGCTGACTATGCAAAAGAATTTCAGGGCGTCGATTTTGGCGTACTGGCCCGCTACGTGGTGTCCCAGGCGGCAGGCAAAACACTTCACCGCTCCGGCCTGCGGAGGATGGCCCAGACTATGGTGGACACCGGTTCCGAACGCAAGTCAGCTATCGCGCTACGGGATGAGCGCACGCAGCACGAACTGCTCTCCGACCGGGTCACTACCATGATCGGAGACCTCGCAGCGGCGCTGCGAGGCACCTCGCATATGGGCCACGCGCAGGCCGCAGCCCGGTTCAACGCGCACCAACACGAACTGATCGAAGCAGCCACCGCCCACGCCGAATTACTCCAATGGGAGGCCTTTACCCGCGCCCTGCACGCGATCGCGGATCCTGGTACGCGCCAAGTACTCACCTGGGTCCGCGATCTCTACGGGCTGTGCCTGCTCGAAAAAAACCTTGCCTGGTATCTGATGCACGGCAGACTCTCCGCACAGCGCGCCCGCACCCTAGGGCCCTACATCAACCGCCTACTGGCGAAAATCCGCCCCCATTCACTGCAGCTCGTGGAGTCTTTCGGCTACGGTCCCGAGCACGTGCGCTCCACTCTCGCCAGCGGTACCGAAAAGCTCAGGCAGGAGGAGGCTGCGGCGTATATGCGCGAACAACGCTCACAGCGTCAGAGCACGCTGCGGTAAACATCCAGCGTGGCCTCAGCAATGGATCCCCAGTCGAAGTGCGCTTCAGCCCGCCGGCGCCCCGCCTGGCCCATACGGCGCGCTTTTGCCGGGTCAGAAACCACGGCGTTCAGCGCAGCCGCGAAGTCGGCGATAAAGCGTTCGGGCTCCAGCGGAGTGCCGGTTCCGTCCCCCACCTGGGCCAGCGGCACCAGCACGCCCGTGATTCCATCCTGGACCACCTCCGGGATTCCGCCGGTCGCGCTCGCGACGACTGCCGCCCCGCACGCCATGGCTTCGAGGTTGACGATGCCCAGCGGTTCATAGATCGACGGACACGCAAAAACGGTTGCGTGGCTGAGCACTTGCACGAGCTCGCGCCGCGGCAGCATACGCTCAATCAGGATCACCGATCCCCTGCGCTCACGCAGCTCATCGATGAGTTTCGCCGTTTCGCTGGCGAGCTCTGGCGTATCTGCGGCGCCCAGACACAAGACGAGCTGGACGTCCGGATCGAGCTGCCCGGCAGCGCGCAGCAGGTAGGGGACCCCCTTCTGGCGGGTGTTTCGTCCAACGAACACCACGCTGGGCCGTGACGGATCGATCCCCAGCGCCCGCACCGCGTCGTCGTCGTCGTCGCGGACCCATTGCCCGACGTCGATCCCGTTATGCACCACATGAACCCGCTGCGGGTCGACCAACGGGTAGCTGCGCAGGATGTCCGCCCGCATTCCCGCTGATACCGCGATCACCGCTGCGGCTGCCTCGTAGGAGGTTTTCTCCACCCAGGACGACAATGCGTAGCCGCCGGCCAACTGCTCGGCTTTCCAGGGCCGAAGCGGCTCGAGGCTGTGCGCACTGAGGACGTGCGGAATCCCGTGGAACAGCGAGGCCAGATGTCCAGCCATGTTCGCGTACCAGGTGTGCGAATGCACCACATCCGCGCCGGCGATGCCCTCAAGCATTCCCAGATCCACCCCCAGGGTCTGAATTGCCGGGTTGGCCGCCGCGAGGTTCCGGGGGACGTCATAGGAGGTGACCTGCGCACCGTGGTACTCCGCCGGGCGCTCGGCGCCGAAACAGTGGACTTGGAGGTTAACCTGCCGGGCAAGGACCCGGCTGAGCTCGGCAACATGCACTCCAGCCCCGCCATAGATCTCCGGTGGAAATTCCTTGGTCACAATATCGATTCGCACTTCACCAACGTAGTGCAGAAAGGCGGGCGTCCTCTAGTGTGAGGTGAATCGTATTCGGCCGTTTCGACATTCAAGGAAGAGCAGGTGGTCACAGGTGGCACACAAAAAAGTACTTGCAGTAGTGCTGGCCGGTGGCGAGGGAAAACGGTTGATGCCGTTGACCGCGGATCGGGCGAAACCGGCCGTGCCGTTTGCCGGGAGCTACCGGCTGATCGACTTCGCACTCTCCAATCTGGTGAATTCCGGGTACCTGCAGATCGTTGTCCTGACCCAGTACAAATCCCATAGTCTGGACCGCCATGTTTCCGAAACCTGGCGCATGTCGACACAATTGCAGCAGTACATCGCCTCAGTTCCTGCCCAGCAGCGTCGGGGAAAGAGTTGGTTTCTCGGAAGCGCGAACGCCATCTACCAGTCCCTGAACCTGATTCACGATGCCCAGCCTGACATTGTGGTGGTCATCGGGGCAGACCACGTGTATCGGATGGACTTCGAACAGATGGTGGCCGCCCATGTTCGCAGCGGCGCGTCGGTGAGCGTAGCGGCCGTCCGGCAGCCCATGCATCTGGCCGACCAGTTCGGAGTCATCGAGCAGGACGCGGAGCACCCTGGACGTATCGCTGCCTTCGTAGAAAAGCCGTCCTCCACTCCCGGACTCGCGGACGATCCCAACAGTTTCCTTGCCTCGATGGGAAATTATGTTTTTACTACCGACGCCTTGCTCAAGGCGCTGGAGGTCGATGCCTCCCGGCTGGACACCAAGCACGACATGGGCGCAGATATCATCCCGTATTTTGTGGACCGCAACGAGGCCGCTGTCTACGACTTCACCACCAACGAAATTCCTGGAGCGTCGGAGCGGGACCAGCAGTATTGGCGGGACGTGGGAACACTCGATTCCTACTACGACGCGAACATGGATCTGATTTCGCCGTTGCCGCTATTCAACCTGTACAACCTCCAGTGGCCGATCTACACCCGGCAGAGCGTCTCACCGCCCGCCAAGTTTGTGCGCAGCGCTTCCGGGCAGTCCGGTTCCGCGCATGATTCGCTGGTGTCACAGGGCGTGGTGCTCTCCGGCGGCTCGGTACAAGAGTCCATTCTCGCCACGGACGTTTTTGTTGATGAGGGCGCCCAGGTTGAGGGGTCTGTCCTGCTGGATCGGGTGGTGGTCGGCGCAGGAGCAGTGGTGCGCAGGGCCATTATTGACAAGAATGTCCGGATTCCGGCGGGCGCGAGGATCGGCGTTGACCGTGAACTGGATCTGCGGCGCGGTTTCGCGGTGACTGAGTCCGGGCTGACCATTGTCAGCAAAGGACAGCCGGTGCCGGAGGGGTGACGCTGCTGGCATCGTCCGGCGGTGTGTGAAACGACGTCAGGCCACCCAGTTGGGTGGCCTGACGTCATCTCGCGCCGCGAACCGCGGCGGGGTGTGATACTACTTCTTGCCAAAGCCCTTGAAGCGGGCGTTGAAGCGCTCCACGCGGCCAGCGGAGTCCATGATCCGCTGCTTGCCGGTGTAGAAAGGGTGCGACTCGGAGGAGATTTCCACCTCGACGAGCGGGTAGGTGTTTCCATCCTCCCACTCGATGGTCTTGCTCGAACCGACCGTCGACTTGGTCAGGAACGACTTGTCAGAGGCAAGGTCGCGAAAAACTACGGCGTGGTACTTGGGATGGATATCAGACTTCACAGGTATACCTTCTGTAGTTGCCTGGATTTTGCCAGGCACTGGTGGTTGAAAGCGTGGACGGTCCGTGGACCAACACACAACCTTACCGCATTTCCGCCCGTGGAGTGAAAGGATGCGCGGGCTCCGCGCGCTTTACGGCGCCTGGCTGTGATCGCGGATGCGGCACTCCCAGAACGCCACCGACGCAGCAGCTGCGACGTTGAGTGAGTCGACCGAACGATGCATAGGGATGCGCACCGTCACATCCGCGCCAGCCAGCGCCTCCGCGGAAAGACCCGCACCCTCCGTTCCAAGCATCAACGCGAGACGGTGCGGGAGATTCCCGCTGATCTGGTCCAGGTCCACGGCACCTGGTGCAAGGCCAAGAGCGGCGACGGTGAATCCGCAGCCGCGCAGCGTTTCTAGTCCGGCTGGCCAGGAGCTGAATCTGGCCCACGGAACCTGGAAGACACCTCCCATGCTGACCCGGATGGAGCGTCGGTAGAGCGGGTCTGCGCAGCGGGGGCTGAGCAGTACCGCATCCACGCCGAGCGCGGCAGCAGAACGGAACACCGCTCCTAGGTTGGTGTGGTCGACGATGTCCTCGAGTACGGCGACTCGCCTGGCTTTGCCGAGCACCTCCTCGATAGTGAGTTCGGGCGGGCGGTTCATCGCGGCCAAGGCTCCGCGGTGAAGGTGGAATCCCGTGATGGTTTCGAGCACCTGCTCGTCAGCGACATAGGCGGGAACCTGGGGAAAGCGCTCCAGCAGGTCTGCTAGGTCGCCCGCCCACTTCGGCGCCAAAAAGAAGGATCGCGGCTCATGTCCGGCCTCGATTGCGCGGCGCAGGACCTTGGAACTTTCGGCGATATACAGCCCCTCGCGCGGCTCAATCCGTTTACGCAACTGGGTGTCCGTAAGGTTCCGGTAATCCGCGGTGCGCGGGTCATCGGCCGATTCGAGGTGTATCAGCACCCTCCGAGCCGCCCTGCCGTCCGCCGATGCGCGGGCCCCACCGGCATGGTCAGCTCCCGGCAGCGACGGCGGAATACCGCCCGGCGTCGCAGGTCACCTTGAGGTCAAGCCCGAAGGCGTCCTCCAAATGCTCTTTCGTCAGCACGTCCCCGACAGGTCCTGCGGCGACGATCGCGCCCTCGCGCATGAGCAGGGCGTGGGTGAATCCAGGCGGGACTTCCTCCACATGGTGGGTGACCAACACCACAACGGGCGCCTCCGGATCCCGCGCGAGCTCGCTGAGCCGCCGGATCAAATCTTCACGCCCTGCCAGATCAAGTCCAGCGGCGGGTTCGTCGAGCAAGAGCAGCTCCGGATCGGACATGAGAGCCCGGGCAATCTGTACGCGCTTGCGCTCACCTTCGCTGAGTGAAGCGAACGATCGGTTCATGAAAACCGACATGCCCCACTGGTCCAGCAACCGGAAAGCACGCCGTTCGTCCTGCTTTTCGTACTGCTCCCGCCAGCGGCCGGTGGTGCCGTAGGAGGCGGTCATGACGACGTCGAGAACAGTTTCGTGCCCGGGTATCTGCGCAGCCAGCGCAGCCGAGGCAAGACCGATACGGGGGCGCAGTTCGAACACATCGACCGCACCCATCACCTCGTCGAGAATCCCCGCCATCCCGGTGGTGGGGTGGATCCGGGCGCCCGCAATCTGCAACAGAGTCGTCTTGCCTGCACCGTTGGGTCCCATCACTACCCAGCGTTCGCCTTCTTTGACCTGCCAGTCCACTTCGTCCAACAGCGTCTTACCGCCCCTGACGAGGCTAACCCCCGCCAGCTCAACAACGTCGCTCATAGCACTAGACACTAGGCTAATGTGCAGTCAGTTGGCGAAACCGGGACCCGTTGCACTGCAGCGTCCCCTGAACCTGGCGGGTGCCATCGCAAGGCGCCCGCCATTCCACGGAGGAAGAATGCCTAGGCGATACCGCGTGCTCACGTACGGGACCCATGTCTCCGGTGAGGACACCGCCGCGTTGCGCGGTGTGCTCACTGGCGCGGGCTGTACCGTCCTCGACGCCGAGCGGCACAGTGCCGGGTCCTGCCAGATTGTCAGCTTCGACGTTCACTTCGCCGGGAGCGCTTCCGCACTGCGCTCAGCGCTTGCCGCGTTCGGCGGCAGGGCCGGTGCGGACCGGGAGGGTCCAGCCCTCGGGGTCGCCGTCGTGCCTTGGGGCATTACCAGCGGTGCGGGGCCATCGCTGCTGGTGATGGATGTCGATTCGACCCTGATCAAACAGGAAGTGATCGAGCTGCTGGCCGCGCATGCCGGCCGCCAGCAGGAAGTGGCAGCGGTGACGGACGCCGCGATGCGCGGCGAACTGGACTTTACGCAGAGCCTCCACGCGCG
>DGBL01000196.1 GCA_002384315.1 Micrococcaceae bacterium UBA4005
CGAACAGGTGCAGATACCACTGGCCGGCAGTGCCGTCCTCGTTCAGCGTGCGGGTCCAGGCTGGCCCGCCGAAATGGGACTGCCAGTTGTTCGGGGGCAACTGCCCGCTCTCACCCAGCCCGTCCCGGAAGATGAAGAATTCCCGCTCGGTAGAGCCAAGGGCAGAGGCGAGGGCACGCTTGAATAGCGGGTGTTCGCTGGAGCAGTGGTTGGGGACCAGGTCAATGATCACCTTGATGCCCAGTCCTGTGGCACGCACGGTGAGTGCGTCGAAGTCGTCCATGGTGCCGAAGATTGGGTCGATGCTGCAGTAGTCGGCGACGTCGTAGCCACCGTCGCGCTGCGGGGAAGTATAGAACGGTGAAAGCCAGATCGCATCGATGCTCAGCCCTGCGAGATGGGCAAGTTCGCCGGTGATTCCAGCGAGGTCCCCGACGCCGTCGCCGTTGGAATCGCGGAATGAACGCGGGTAGACCTGATAGATCACTGAGGAGCGCCACCACTTCCCATCGACCGCGCCAGCATGTAGCGGCGGATAGCAGGCGACGTCGGCCGCCGCGGTGGGTGCGGCGGGCGCTGAGGTGGGCATCGAAAAGGACATGGGAAATATAGTAGACCCCAAATCCTCGTGAATGTGAAAGCGCTTTCATTCATGTCGAATCGACAGCAGGCTGATAAATCCGGGATTGTTCGGCATGATGAGCTGATGTTTCCGCGGGTGGCGCGCGGTCTATGCGCAAGCGTTTACACGATGAATGGTTTTTCGAGGAACAGCGCCGACGGGAAGCTGGCGGTGGTATCCTCGGGCACAGCAGAGCAAATGCCGTGAAAGCACAATTTCGACCTATGGGGAGCCCCGTGTCCGAGAGCACATCTGGAACGAACGACAACCCGCCGGCGGCACCGCCGTTGCAGTCTGGCCTGCCGCCGCAGTGGGGTCCGCCAGCACCGTACGGACCCGGCGGCAGCTACCCGCAGCATCCCTCCTACGCCCCGCCCCCCGAGAACCCGGGGCGAACCCTCGGAATCGTCGGATTCATTTTCGCGCTGGTCCCGTTCCTGCACCTCGTGGGACTGGTCATCAGCATCGTGGCGCTGGTGAAATCCCAGAAGGCACGCATGGGCAACGGGTTCGCAATCGCGGGCATCATTATTGGGGCACTTGGCACGATTTTGTTGGCCCTGATGATCATCGCGGTCGCGGCGGCGGTCCCGCTGGTTGGGGATTTCATGCAGTTCTGCCAGGAAGCAGGCCCCGGGGTGCAGGAATATATGGGCCAGCCGGTCGAGTGCCCGCCGCTTTAACGACTCCCGGAATTCGCTGGATTAGTCGCTTTCCAGGATGCTGTCGGCGTCGAGGCCTATGGCCGTTGCGTCGGCGGTGAGCATCACGTCCGCTTCGTCGGGGCGGTGGCTGAGTTCGGAATCGAAGTAGGACTGCACGGCTTCGGCCAAGGGCACGTTGCGCCCCTGTTTTTCGGAGCTGTACCAGCGGTGCTCAAGTACCTCGTGCACCACTTCAGCCGGTTCGAGCTTGCGGCTCAGATCGCGCGGCACAGCGCGGACGATCGGCTCGAACACACCGCTAACCCAGAGGTGGGCGCTCAATTCCTCGTCTAGATCAGGATTGTTGTCCGCACGGTAGGCGTCCAGGTCGTTCAGCAGCCTGCGGGCCTGGTTCTCCTGGGCGTCCAAACCAGTTAGCCGGAGCAGCCGCCGGCTGTGGTGTCCGGCGTCGACCACTTTAGGCTGCAGCTGGATCCGGGATCCGTCACCCACGGTCTTGATCACATATTCCTCGACGTCGAATCCGAGTTCATTCAGGCGTCGGATACGAGCGCCGACGCGCCACCGCTCCCCGAGTTCAAAAGATTCCGTACCGGTCAGTTCAGCCCACAGCCTGCGGTAGCTGTCCATGATGAGTTCGCTCGTGGCAAGGGGATCGACTGTCTCCTCGATCAGGCCGCCTTCCGCCAAGTCCATGAGTTCGCCAGCAATGTTCACCCGGGCAATTTCGAGATCGTACTCGCGCTGCCCGCTGGAGAGCTCGGGGTAAAGCTCGCCGGTTTCCGCGTCCACCAGATAGGCGGCGAAAGCACCGGCGTCGCGCCGGAAAAGTGTGTTGGAGAGGGATACGTCCCCCCAGTAGAAGCCGATCAGGTGCAGGCGCACCAGGAGCAGAGCCTGCGCGTCGATCAGCCGGGTCAGGGTGTCCTGGCGCAGCGTCTGCGAGAACAGGGCGCGGTAGGGCAAGGAGAAGCGCAGATGCCGGGTCACCAGGACCGGGTTGAGGTCTTCTCCCGCCAGGGTGGTGCGCCCCGAGATTACGGCCACGGGGACCACGCAGGGGATATCCAACCGTTGGAGCTTGCGCAGCATGTGGTATTCATGGCGGGCGATATGCTCGCTGGTTTCCTTCACCGCAATGACCGATCCGCCCAGGTGCGCAAACCGGACAATGTGGCGCGAGATGCCGCGCGGTAAGGCAGCCAGGCTTGCTGCGGGCCAATCCTCCAGTGCGATGTGCCAGGGAAGATCGAGCAGTTCGGGATCTGTGGCCGCGGCAGTGATATTCAGCGACCCCAGCGCCGGGGCGCCATCGACTGTCGCCGGGCGCGGTAATTTACCGGCCTGGGCATAGTCGGTGGGCTCGTCGTGCCAGTGGGCGTCAGTCATCATCTCGCGTTTTACCTTGCCGTGGGCTGAAACGGTGGTTCCCCAGGATGCCTGCGGGCAGCCGCGGGGAACCACCGCGCCGGAGTCAGACTCCGAACGGGGACCCGATCTAGACTGTCTCAGCCAGCCGTTCCCCGGACGCCGTGTCAAAGAGGTGGACATGGCCTTGCTCCGGGCGGACATGAACTGTGTCGCCCTTCATGGGAGGGCGCCGCCCGTCCACCCGGGCAACCATGTCGTGGCTGTGGCCGTTGAGGGTGGTGTGACCGTAAATGTAGGCATCGGCCCCGAGTTCCTCCACGACGTCGACTTCGACCGCGAGGCCTTCGTCTTCCCCTGCGAGGACAAGGTCCTCAGGGCGGACTCCGAGCGTGACGGTGTGTCCGGCTGCCGCGTCGAGAATATCCCGGCGCACCGGATAGGTGGTCCCGCCGAACTGGACACCCCCGTCCGTAACCGGCAATTCAAGCAGGTTCATGGCGGGGGAGCCGATAAATCCGGCCACGAAAACGTTGGTGGGGCGTTCGTACAGATTGCGGGGGGTATCGACCTGCTGCAGCAGTCCGTCCTTCAGAACGGCGACGCGATCTCCCATGGTCATGGCTTCGACCTGATCGTGGGTGACATA
>DGBL01000156.1 GCA_002384315.1 Micrococcaceae bacterium UBA4005
GGGGTTGAAGGTACGGGCAAAGTCGAAGCCGATCATCGATCCCGGTCCGCCAATCGCCAAAGCGACCACGAGCAGGGCCAGCAGCCAGAGCGGAGCCGGCCCGGGGTACAGCAGGACCGACAACCACGCGGCAAAAATGAGGGCGACGATTGCCAAAATCATGGTGGAGCGCCGCAGCGGATGCCGGGCGACGTAGAGTCCCAGCAACGGACCGCACACTATGCCCACCATCACGAAAAGCGCCATCAGCGCCGAGGCAAGCGCTTCGGGGAGGCCCTCACCGCGCACCAAATAGGGGAACCCCCAGATGAGCACGAACACTGTGCCGGGAAACTGGACGGTGAAGTGAGACCACAGTCCGAGCCTGGTACCGGGCTGGCGCCATGCCGCGGCGAGCGAAGCACCTGTCTGGCGAAGCGTCGCCGTCACACGCTGGGGGCGCGGATCCGGCGCGTCGCGGATCAGCGCCAGCACCAGCACCACCGCCAGCAACGACAGCGAGGCCGCCGCAAGGAACGCCGTCGTCCATCCAAACGCGGCTAGGACTGCAACGAATGGAACCACCGAGAGGATCTGGCCGAGCTGCCCGATAATTCCGGTCCACTGCGTCAGGACAGGGATTCGACGCGGCTCGAACCAGGCCGGAAGCAACCGCAGTACCGAGATGAACGTCATGGCATCCCCGGCCCCGACCAGCAAACGCCCAGCAATCCCCCCGGGCATCGTCTCCGCAAGCGCGAGCTGGGCCTGCCCCAACATCATCAACAGTGCTCCGGTGGAGATGAGCGCGCGGGATCCGAACCGGTCGACCAGTACGCCCACCGGCACCTGAAGCGCGGAGTAGACAACAAGTTGGGCGACCGTGAAGACGGCGAGCTGGGAGGCGCTGACGGAATATCGCTCGGTCGCCTCTATTCCAGACACGCCGAACGTCGTGCGCTGGGTGACTGCGATCAGGTAGGCCGCCACGCCTGCAGCCCACACCAGCCAACGACGGCGTACCGTCACGCCCGTCACGACAGGGCCTGCGCCACCGAGCGTCTCACCGACGGCTCAGGTTCCCGGACCAGTAAAGGAATCGGAGCCGCCTTCTTTTTCCGCCTGCGGGCTGGCGAGGTAGGCCTCCGCTGCGGCGCCGAGTTCTTCTGCGCTGGCGAGTTCGCTGTTTTCCTTGACGAGCAGGGACCGGCGTTCGGTACTTTCAGCCCGTTCGTCGTAGGTGATTTCCAGAGAATGCACCACGGACTGGACCTCCGTTGACCCCTCAACCTGCCGGGCAATCTGGTCTTCCATCTCGCGCCCGGTCTCGCGGAGCCGATCCGTGGGAAACACCAGCCCGGTGGACGCGCCAAGGTATTCGAGCCCAGCCACCGCCGCGGGTGGATATTCGGCGTCTGCCAGGTAGTGCGGCACATGAACCACATGCCCGACGACGTCGTGCCCGGCCTCCATCAGACGCAGCTCCAGCACGTGGCCGATCGACGAGGGGAATTCGGCCGTGGGCCGCCACGTATTCATTCCTTCGATGAGATCCGGGCGGTTGCCGTGGACCGTGACCCCGATCGGACGGGTGTGCGGTACGGGCATGGGAATGGAGTGCACCCAGGACGTCATCGGAACCTCGAGTTCGTTCACGAGTCCCAGCACCGCGGCGATAAAGCGCTCCCACTGCAAGTCGGGCTCAAACCCTGTCAGGAAGAGGAAAGGTTCGCCCAATCCGTCATGAAGCCGGTGCAGTTCCAGCCGCGGAGGCTGGTAGTCCCGTAAATGGTCCTTGTCAAAAGTCATGCGCGGACGGCGGCTGCGGTAGTCGATGAGTTGGTCGGCGTCGAACACCGCAACAGTGTCATGGTCCAAGGTCTCGAGGAGCTCCTCGCTAATCTGGGTCACCACATGGCCAGCGTCCATAAATCCGGAAAACGCGGCAATGAGCGGAAGCCCCCGCAAGTCCTTTTCCTTCTCAAAGTCCACAGCCGCGCTGAACAGTGTGCGGGGGTTCAGCATGGTGTCCTCCTTCATTTGTGCGTCGTCAACAGGTCTAGCTAACCAATTTTATCGGAGCGGGTGCCTGCAACGGCGCGCAACCCACCGGATAGTGCTACCTGATCAACGTATGCGACCAGCGGTTTCATTCCGCCGACCACCACGCGGACATTGCCCGGAGAGCGCATCAAGCGACGCCAGCCTCATCAAGAGACTACGATCGGTGGAGATAGGACGCCCACAACCAAGCGGCGTCATCGGAACCGATCCAGCATCTGGAACCCCACCAGGAAATGAGGAACGAACTTCGTGATCAAGCACAGCGATCTCACTCTGACCGCCGCGTCCGGCAACCTCAAAAAAATACCCAGCGACGCCCTTGTCATCGCTGTGGGGCAGGGACCCGACGGTCCTTTCCTGCTGGCGAGTCCGCTCCCGGCCAAAGCCGCCCGCGCACTGGGTGACTCCCTGCAGGTTCTCGGAATTACCGGCGCCGCAGACGAAGTCCGTCGGCTGCCAGGACTTCCTGAAACCGGCGCCGATTCGCTCGTCCTGACAGGGGTGGGCGCAGCGAATGTCAACTCCGTGCCGGACGCCGAAACTCTCCGGAAGGCGGCGGGGGCCGCCGTCCGCCAGCTCGCCGGGCTGGACGCCGTCGTCGTCGCCCTTCCTGCCGATGCCGTCGCCGACGCCGCCGCAGTAGCCGAGGGCGCTGCGATGGGAGCCTACACTTACGCTGGCCACCGCACGCAAAAGACTCCCGGGAGCGCGCAGGGCCCGGGAGCGCGCAAGAACGCCGTCCGCCGGGTGATTATCTTCACCTCCGCCGCGGAGCACCCCGACATGAAGGACGCCCTGGAGCGCGCCGCAATCATCGGTAAATACGTCAATGCCACTAGGACGCTCGTCAATGAGCCTCCGAGCCACCTCTACCCTGATACCTTCGCCCAGGCGGCGAAGGATCTCGCCAAGGGGCTGCCGGTAAAAGTCACAGTGATGGACGAGAAAAAGCTGGAGCGGGACGGGTACGGAGGGCTGCTCGGCGTCGGCAAAGGTTCCTCGCGCCCGCCACGCATGGTCAAGGTGGAGTATTCCCCGGCCAAGTCGAAGGTCCATTTGGCGCTGGTCGGCAAGGGAATCACCTTCGATTCCGGAGGGCTCTCCCTCAAACCGGCGGCAAGCATGCAGACCATGAAACTGGATATGGCCGGCGCGGCCGTCGTCCTGAGCACGGTCCTCGCCGCCGCCGAACGCGGACTGCCCGCCAAGGTCACTGCGTGGCTCTGCCTGGCCGAGAACATGCCCTCGGGAACGGCGCAGCGGCCAGAAGATGTGCTCACGACCTATGGCGGACGCACGGTCGAGGTCCTCAATACCGACGCCGAAGGCCGCCTGGTGCTCGCCGACGGGCTGGCGGCCGCGAGCGAGGAGTCCCCGGATGCGATCATCGACATTGCCACCCTTACCGGTGCGCAGATGATCGCCCTCGGCGCCCGCACCTCCGGGATCATGGGCGACGACGGCGTACGGGACGCCATCAAAGCAGCGGCGGACCGGGCCGGCGAACTGTTCTGGCCGATGCCGTTGCCTGCGGAACTGCGCGCAAGCCTGGACTCCCAGGTGGCGGACATCGCGAACATCGGCGAACGCAAGGGCGGCATGATGACCGCCGCAGTGTTCCTGCGCGAATTCGTCGGTGAGGCCAACGGGCAGAAAATTCCGTGGGCCCATCTGGATATCGCGGGCCCGGCCTTCAACGAATCCGGCCCTTACGGGTACACGCCCAAGGCTGGCACCGGGGTCGGCGTACGCACGCTGCTCGCCTATGTGGAGGATGTGCTCGCGCGCGCCTGACGAACAGCGCGCTGCCGTACCGGGCACACCCGGAACGACGGAAGTGTGAGCCTGCACACATCCAAGGCCCCTTGCCCTGCCCTCAAGTGGATGCTGCCGGACTGTGGCGCTAGGGTGAAACCAGTTCATATAAAGCAATTCGCCAGAAACCCCAAAACGGTGCGTGGAAGCGCACCACAGATCACGCGAGGGAGCGTCCACGTGGCCGATACGGCAGCTGCGCAAGAATTCGACATCCTGGTGCTCGGCGGAGGCAGCGGCGGATACGCCGCTGCGCTTCGTGCCGTGCAGCTGGGTATGACTGTGGGGCTTGTCGAAAAGGGCAAGCTGGGCGGTACGTGCCTGCACAACGGGTGCATCCCCACCAAAGCGCTCCTGCACTCGGCGGAGGTCGCCGACAGCGCACGCTCCGCGGAGAAGTATGGAGTCAAAGCCGTCCTGGAGTCCATCGACATGGGAGCCGTGAACGCATACAAGGACAGCATCGTCGCCGGAAAGTACAAGGGACTGCAGGGGCTGATCAAGTCCAAGGGCATCACCGTGATCGAAGGCGCGGGCACACTGACCGCGGAGAACACCATCGAAGTGGATGGAACAGCTTACCGAGGAAAGAACATCATTCTGGCCACCGGGTCCTACTCGCGCACGCTTCCCGGCCTGGAGATCGGCGGTCGCGTGCTGACCTCCGACCAGGCCTTGACCATGGACCTCATCCCCAAAAGCGCGATCGTCCTCGGCGGCGGCGTGATCGGTTGCGAGTTCGCCTCGGTCTGGAAGTCCTTCGGGGTAGACGTCACCATCATTGAGGCCCTTCCTTCGCTGGTGCCGAACGAGGACACCGCAATCGTGAAGAACTTTGAGCGTGCGTTCAAGAAGCGCGGCATCAACTTCAATACCGGCGTGCGTTTCCAAGGCGTCGAGCAGAACGACGACGGCGTCGTCGTCACCCTCGAAGACGGGAAAACTTTCCAGGCCGAGCTCCTCCTCGTCGCCGTCGGACGCGGACCGGTAACGGCGAATCTTGGCTATGAGGACGCCGGCATTACCCTCGACCGCGGCTTCGTGATCACTAATGAACGGCTGCACACCGGCGTGGGAAATATCTACGCCGTCGGCGATATTGTCCCCGGGGTCCAGTTGGCCCACCGCGGCTACCAGCAGGGCATCTTCGTGGCGGAGGAAATCGCCGGACTCAAACCAGTCATCGTCGAAGACGTTAACATTCCCAAGGTCACCTACAGCGAGCCGGAGATCGCCTCGGTGGGGCTGACCGAACGCGCCGCCCGCGAAAAATTCGGCGATGATCGTGTCCAGACCCAGGAATACAATCTGGCGGGCAACGGCAAGAGCTCGATCCTCGGTACGGGCGGAATCGTGAAGCTGGTGCGTGAAAAGGACGGTCCCGTGGTCGGTGTGCACATGATCGGGACCCGGATCGGCGAGCAGATCGGCGAAGCCCAGTTGATCGTGAACTGGGAGGCCTATCCGGAAGACGTTGCCCAGCTGATCCACGCTCACCCCACGCAGAACGAAGCCCTTGGAGAAGCCCATCTGGCCTTTGCCGGCAAAGCTCTGCACGGGTAATTGACCCGCTAATGAGCCCAGTGAGCCTCCCCCGGAGGTGCACTAAGCTCGCACATAAGCATCATCGCAAGCCCAGCTGATCCGGCACCGCTGGTCGCCCAGCTGCCATGGACCGAACTAAAAGGAGAAACGGGGACATAATGTCTGAATCCGTGAACTTACCCGCTCTCGGCGAGAGCGTCACCGAGGGAACCGTTACACGCTGGTTGAAGCAGGTGGGCGACCGCGTCGAGGTTGACGAGCCGCTGCTGGAGGTTTCCACCGACAAAGTGGACACTGAAATCCCGTCTCCGATCGCCGGGGTGATCGAGGAAATCCTGGTGGCCGAGGACGAAACAGCCGAGGTCGGCGCGCCGTTGGTGCGCATCGGCGATGGTTCAAGCGGTGCTCCAGATGAGAGTTCCGGTGGCAGTGCGGCCGCTGACGACGACGCCGAGGCAGTGAACTCCGGCGCTACACAGGATTCCACACCGCAGGATCAGGACGACACACAGGATCAGACTGCTCCGGCCGAAGCCGCCGCGCCCGCTGAGTCCGATGCAACGGCCAATGAGGGCAGTGGAGCAGCAGAAGGCACCGACGTCATTCTGCCTGCGCTGGGCGAAAGCGTCACGGAGGGTACCGTCACGCGCTGGTTGAAGGCTGTCGGCGACCAGGTCGAGGTTGATGAACCGTTGCTCGAAGTATCCACCGACAAGGTCGACACAGAGATCCCCTCCCCCGTTGCTGGAACCGTCCAGGAAATCCGCGTAGCGGAAGACGAAACGGTCGAGGTCGGTTCAGTTCTCGCCGTCATCGGCGCGGGCGCAGCAGCCCCGCGCGCCGCCGAAGCATCTGCCGGGGAACCGCTGGCCGCTGCCGAGCCTGCCCAACGCGACGAGCCTGTCTCCGCCGAGCCTGCTGCTTCAACGCAGGAACCAACGCCGGAACCAGCGCAGCAACCAGCCCCAATTCCGGCACGGGAGAAGGCCGCAACTCCGGTTGCCGGGTCTGGAAGCACTAGGACAACAGACAGCGAGGCCACCGGCTATGTAACGCCATTGGTCCGTCGGCTGGCGAACCAGCACGGAGTCGATCTCTCTGCTGTCCAGGGAACCGGCGTCGGCGGCCGCGTCCGCAAGCAGGACGTCCTGGATGCGGCGTCGTCGAAAGCCGCCCCGGTGGAAGCCACAGCCACGGCATCCGCCCCGAAAGCTCCACAGTCGCCCATCGCGGCGACCGAGCCGTCCAAGCTCCGCGGAACCGTGGAGAAGGCGCCGCGGATCCGCCAGACGATCGCCAAACGGATGCGCGAATCCCTGGAGGTCTCGGCCCAGCTGACCCAAGTCATCGAAGTGGACATGAGCCGCGTTGCACGGCTGCGCGCCTCCGCGAAGGCCTCCTTCGAAGCGCAGAACCGCGCGAAGCTGACCTTCCTGCCGTTCATCGCCAAGACCGTGACGGAAGCCCTGAAGCAGCACCCGAAGCTGAACGCGTCCTTCGATGAGGAAGCCAAGGAGGTTACCTACCACGACGCCGAACACCTGGCGATCGCGGTGGACACCGAAAAGGGCCTCCTAGTTCCGGTCATCAAAGATGCAGGAACGTTGAACCTCGCAGGCCTGGCGCAGAAAATCGCCGACGTCGGAGCCCGCACACGCCAAGGCCAGATCGGTCCGGATGAGCTCTCGGGTGGCACCTTCACCATTACAAACATCGGCTCCGTCGGTGCGCTCTTCGACACCCCGATCATCAACCAGCCGCAGGTCGGCATCCTAGGTACTGGGGCGATCGTCAAACGCCCGGTGGTCGTTACCGATGCCGACGGCGAGGACACCATTGCGATTCGTTCGATGATGTACCTCAGCCTCACCTACGACCACCGTCTGGTGGATGGTGCGGACGCCGGAAGGTTCCTCCAGTCCCTGAAGGCGCGCCTCGAAGCGGGTGCTTTCGAAGCGGACCTAGGTCTGTAGGCATCGGCTGGATCTAGCACTGCTGGCTCCCTACCATGGGAGTTGTACCATCCCGGCCTCCGAACCGATGCGCCGGGCTCCCCCAGTGAAGGAGAACGCATGGCTACCGTACGCAAGGCCCACACCGTTTGGAGCGGGGATCTTCCCTCCGGATCCGGCCAGGTAACACTGGACTCGTCCGGCCTCGGCTCCTACGACGTCACGTGGAAAGCACGCGCCGAACAGTCGGGCGGCAAGACGAGCCCCGAAGAGCTCATCGCCGCCGCGCACTCGTCCTGCTTCTCCATGGCCTTCAGCCATGCGCTGGGAGGTGAGGGAAAAACTCCGGAACAGCTCGAGACGAGAGCCGAAGTTGATTTCGAGCCAGGAGTCGGGATCACGGCAATTCGCTTATTCCTCACCGCAACAGTCCCCGGAATCAGCGAGGAGGACTTCCAGCGGCTCGCCAATGCCGCCAAGGAGGGGTGCCCCGTCTCCCAGGCTCTCGCCGGGGTGAAGGACATTTCACTCGAGGCCAGCCTGCGGCCATAGTCCCACAGCCGCTCCGCAGGTGGTCACAAGCCGCGGTAGCGCAGCTACTACCTAGCGCGCTGCGTCCGTTCCCGGACGGGGCGGCAAACCGGGCGCCCGTAACCGTGGATAGTCCTCCTGCGCAGGCGGCACATCAGTGGGAAGCTCCGCGAGCATTTCGCGGAGAATCCCGACACTATGTTCAAGCTGAGGATCCTCGCCCGCCGCATAGGCATGCGGCGGGAACGGAACTTCAATATCCGGATCAACTCCCCGGTTCTCGACGGTCCAGCCCGCACCGCCGGTCATCCAGAAGGCGTACCGGGGTTGCGTGACGCCGGTCCCGTCAGCCAGCGCGAACCGGCCGTCGATCCCTACGACCCCGCCCCAGGTGCGCATGCCAACGACCGGGCCGATTCCGCGGATCTTGGCGACCTGAGTGATGATATCGCCGTCGGAACCGGCGAATTCGTCAGTCAGAACCACGACAGGTCCCCTTGGTGCATGAGCTGGGTAGGTTCCGGGTTCCCCATCGCGGGGGAAGGACCACGCATTGACTTTGCGCCCAATGAGCTCGGCAACCAGCTGGGAAGTGTGCCCTCCGCGGTTCCGCCTCACGTCGACAACCAGGGCGTCCCGTGCGGTTTCCCGATCAAGGTCGCGGTGCAGTTGGGCCCAACCGTTGGCCACCATATCGGGAATATGAAGGTAGCCGAACCGGCCCGCCGAGGCCTGGTGCACGATCGCACGGTTTGCCGCGACCCAGCTCTGGTAACGGAGCCGTTCCTCGCTGCGCAATGGAATAACTGCCACGCGTCGGGTAGCCGAGACACCGGGCTGGGCGCTGCGGATCGTCAGTTCTACGGTCCGGCCCGCGGCGCCGGTCAGCAACGGCGCGGGTCCTTGCGTGGCGGGGACCGGCACACCATCGACGGCGAGGATGACGTCACCTTCCCGCACTGCGACGCCCGGCGCGCTCAACGGCGATGCGGCGTGCGGGTCCGAGGACTCGCCAGCGAACACACGTTCAACGACCCAACCTTCCGCGGAACGGACAAGTTCCGCGCCGAGGAAACCCTGCTGGCCTCCGGATTCGGCGATGGGTCGGGGCATGACATAGGCGTGGGAGGTCCCGAGCTCACCGTGCAGTTCCCAGAGCACATCGACCAGATCATCATGCGAGCCCAGGGAGTCCAGTAGCGGGCGGTACTTCGCCCGGACCGCAGCCCAGTCCAGACCGCCCATGCCTGCTGCCCAGAAAAAGTCCCGTTGCAGCCGTCCGGTCTCTTCAAACGCCTGCCGCCACACCCTTACCGGGTCCAGCATGACCCGGATCCTGGACAGGTCGATCTCGACCCGTTCCGGCGAGTCGGTCTCGACTTTGCCTTTGGTGGGTAGCGCGGTGAGCTTTCCCTGTCGGAGAACGACGGCGGTGGTTCCGTCTCCGCTGATCCGATAGGAGTCCACTTCCGGGGTGAGGACCTCGACCGTGCGTCGAGTGAAGTCGAAACGTTCAAGCCGGCGTGCGGGCGGCTCCGCAGCGAGCGTGGCCCGTCCGTCACCGGTGACACCGAGCGGTTCCGCAGCAGTCCATAGCAGGCCGCCGTCAATCGGACACAGGTTGCGGTAACTTCCCTGACCCACAGGGATAGCGATGATCCGCTCGGAAATCCGCTCTGGGTCGATTCGCACCGGCTCTGGTGTCGCGTCGGTGGATTCTTCATCCTCTTTTGTCGCGGTGGGCTCGCCCGTGCGCGGAGACGTCGTCGTGCGGCTGGTATGTGGCGCGGGGCCGAACGGCGACGGCGTATCAGCGGCAAGTGCGACAAGGAACGGCTTCGTCGACGCCGGGAAGCTCAGGTCGAACCGGTGTGTGTCATACACCGGGTCGAAACTGCGTTCAGAGAGGAATGCCAGGAAGGCTCCGTCGCGGGTGAACGCTGGCGAATGATCCTTGAACCGCCCGTCGGTGATGTCATGGATCGGCCCGTCAGGCATCGCCTCCGCAACCCTGATCCGGGTTCGCGCGGAATCTGAGGACGCCGGCTCGGCCCAAGTCAGCCAGCGTGAGTCGGCGGAAAAGCTGATGTCCTCAATGGGGCCGTGCGGTGTCGCCGATATGCGGTGATAGGTTTCCGATCCGGTGTCAAAGACCAGCAGCTCGCCTTTTTCACCCCCCAGCGCGATGACAGATCCGTTCGGGGCCGCAACCAGGGTGCTGGCCCGGAAAACGCCGCTGAACGGATAGCAACGCAAACCCAGCCTCCCGGGCGTGCGCTGGGCGTCCACGACGGCGTCAGCGGGCGTTTCCCCGGCAGCTTCGGCTGGCCCGGAGCTGGGCTCGTCGGGTGCCTCCGTTCCGGATGCTGTCGCTGGCTCCCCGCCGTCGGGATCGGTGCCGTTGGCGCTCATCGCGGTAACCGGCTGCGGCAGTGTTTCCTCGGCCGCCACGCGCTCTGCCGCGTGGTCCCTCGGACCGGGTTCCACGGCCTGCGGTGACGGCGCTTGCGGTTCCCCGGGCAACCCTTCCTCGAAGACATCACTGAGGAATAGGGCCTCCTCACCGTCGTGGTCGGCGACGTAAGCCGCCCGGTCGTCGTCGAGCGGTATGCCCAGCCGGGCACGAACTCCGGCCGTTGCCTCCACGGTCCGTGACGGACCATCCTTGTGAGCGAGCCAATGCAGGGTTCCATGGCTCTCGACAATGCTTGCAGTTCCCGTCGCCGTCGGCGCGGCGCGCACCAGGTGGCGGGGCACATCGAGCTGATGCGGACGTCGCGCGGTGGAGGCTGATCCGAGCCGGATGTCCAACGGCGTCGCCTCACTGCCCGCACTGTCAAGACTGTCCAGGATCCAGAGTCGGCCAGCGGACTCAAAAACTATCCGTGATCCGTCGGTGCTGGCATGACGGACGTAGAAGTCGTCGTGATCAGTATGCCTGCGCAGGTCGGTTCCCTGACGCTGCACCGAATACAGGTTCCCGTGCCCCTCATGGTCGGAAAGGAACGCGATCCGGCCCCCTAGCCACATCGGGTCTGAAAGGTTCCCATCGAGTTCGGGGACGAAGCGCACAAAATCCCCGTTGCCGTCGTCGTCAATCCAGAGCTTGCCTGCCGTCCCGCCACGATAGCGCTTCCACCAGGCCTGTTCGCGCGTCATCACGCTTCCGACGACGACGGGGCGTTCGTCTCCGACAGCCGGGCCCTGCGCCACAGTGTCGACCGGACCCCAGGGGATCACGGTCTGGGCAGAACCGTCCAGCGGCACCCGGTACGCCCAGGCGAGCCGCGGGTCCTCATGCCGGAAAGCACTGGTTGCAAGCACATCGCCGTCCGGGGTGAACCCCTTGACCCGCGTGCTGGGGTGGCCCCAGTAGGTCAGGCGGCGGAATTCCCCACCGTCGGTGTGTGCTGCCACGACCTCCGGGGCGCCTGCCTGGATAACGGTCCACGCGATGCTTTGGCCGTCAGGGGAAAACCTCGGGTTCTTCGCTGGGAGCTGCATCGCGGAGATCCGCCACGCCCGGCCGCCGGAAATCGGAGCCACCCAGACATCGTTCTCGGCCACGAACGTGACGAGGTCCTCGTGCAGGTGCGGATAACGGAGGTAGTTTGAGGTGCCCATTAACCGATCATATCCATGGCCGGTTGCGCCATTGGACCCCGCAGGCGCCGGGAGTGTTCGGTTAATTCCAGTTAAGGGTGGTTCGATGGGTTCATGCGCATCCTCATCGCCGGAGCGTCCGGCACCATTGGAACCGCCCTTACCCGCGCCCTCTCCGCCGAGCATTCCGTACGGCGCCTGGTCCGTAGGCCGCCGAAAGACCAGAATGAAATCTTCTGGGATCCGTCGTCGGGACATCTCGACGACGCTGTCTTGGAGGACACAGACGCGGTTATCAATCTCTCCGGGGCTGGCATAGCTGGCGGTCTGTGGACTCGCAGCTATAAGGAAGTGCTTTACGCCTCGCGGATCCTGCCTACCCGGACCCTAGTCGCTGCCATGCACCGCAGCGAGCGGCCTCCTAGCGTATTCATCAGCCAGTCGGCGTCCGGATTTTACGGCAGCCGGGGGGATGAGGTAGTCACCGAATCCTCCGCTTCCGGCACAATGCTCCTGTCAGATATTTGCCGACGCTGGGAAGCTGAAGCGCACCGCGCTCCAGGATCCGTGCGTACTATTACTGCCCGCACCGGTGTCGTAATGGCGACCCAGGGCGGTGCGCTGCCTAACCTGCTGGTACCCATCCGAGCCTTCGTGGGCGGACCGTTGGGGGACGGGAATCAGTGGTGGCCGTGGATCAGCCTCGAAGACGAAGTCCGTGCGCTCACACACCTGCTCACAGCACCGATCGAAGGCCCCGTAAATCTCTGCGCGCCGCAGCCGGCCAGGCTCAGCGAGATTGTGGGCGAGCTCGCCGGGGCACTCCACCGGCCTGCACGAGTGCGGGTTCCCGCCAGAATTCTGCACAGCGTAATGGGGCAACTGGCGGACGAACTGCTCCTCGCCAGTACCCGGATGCAGCCCTCGGTCCTGATGGAGTCTGGCTTTACGTTCAATCAGGCAACGCTCGATGTACTCGGCGGCTGGGTCCGCCGCGAACTCGGCCGCAGCTGAACGGGTGCCGGTAGCCCCGGTGATCAGCCGGAGCTGGGTTGGTGCACCGAGTGGATGAGCCATCCCCCGCCAGCATCCTGCAACACGAAGGTCACTTCCTGCCGGGCAGGAGCTGCTTCCGCTCCGAGCGGGTCACCGGCGGTGGTGCTGAGCTGGTAGGCCGAGGCCTGGGCCGTGCCTGTGAGCGCGGCGATGCGACCCGCTGTCGGGCCTAACACAAGACCCGCTGGCAGCTCAGCAGCGCGCAGATCGTGCAGGGTGACCGAAAGATCTTCCATGCGTTCACCACGGGTGGCCAATTGCCGCACACTAATTTGGTCTGCGTACATGGCTGGCGAACCGCGCATGTTCGCATGAGCCAGAATCGCCGGATCCGCTGCCGCGAAGGCCGCCGCCCGGGCCGCAGCCAGTTGGGGAAGTGCCAGTTCCGGCGGCTGCCACGCAGCTACGGGTCGGGCGGACACGGGTCGAGCGGACACGGATCGTGCAGACACTTGCGCGTTGCTAGCAGCCGCGACCGAAACCCGGGAAGGATTTCGACTGTCTGGGCCCGGCGGCCCAGCCTGCAGCGCCGCTGCTAATAGAGCTGCGCCGAGGACGAATCCCAACGCCGAAAGTGCCGCCGGGCGCACGGCCCACAATGACGGCCAGCGCAGGAGACGCCAGTGCGAGGGACGCCGGCATGCAGGGACGCCACTTAGTGGTCCATTCACGGAATCGATGCCTAGTAGCCTCCACGGGCGTCGCCAGCGGCGATGCCCTGCGTCGTCCACCTGCCGGGCCGCGGCACGCGTGCGCAGGTCCGGCAGCACGCTTGTGTGGACGGTTGGCACCAGATCAACCGGTTGCGCCTGGCTGCACCGCAGGACTGTCCTGGCGAAATCGTCGGCACTCGGGCGTAATCGGTAATCCTCCGCAAGTGCAGCCTCCAGCAGTTCCAACAGGTTGTCCGGAACATCCGGAACTGCGAGCGAGAGTGGTACCCGCACAGCGGAGGGCCCCGGAACTCGCCCGGTGAGGGCGAACCACGCCACAGAGGCGAGCGCGAAAATATCCTGAGCAGTTCCGAGCCTCCGTGCACTGTCGTCGTCGTCGTCGTTGAAACCTGGCGTGCCACCGGCGAAGCCCCGGGCCTCCCCCAACCGTTGGCCGCGGCCCAGATCACCGAGCAACGGCTTACCCTCCTCGGTGAAGAGTATGTTGGCGGGCGAAACATCGCCGTGGGCACAGGATGCGCCGTGTAGATAAGACAGCGCCTGCGCTACCGGTGCCACGATGGTCACTACCTCGCCCACGGGAAGTTCTCCCCTGACCGTTACCAGCCTGAGCAGCGAATCCCCGGCGGCGTAATCCATCAGTATCCCGGTACCCTGATCCGTCGCCACCAACCCATGAACCCCGATGAGATGCTCATGCCGCAGCCTCCGGAGAATGGACAGCTCCCGTCCAGCCTCGTGGAAACTTCCTGGAGCGTCTACGCACATCACCTTCAATGCGCGGTACTCCTGCGTTTTCTTATGCCGGACCAGCCAGACGCGGGAGCTACCGCCAACACCCAGCAGTCGTTCCGCACGGAACTCCTCCATGACAGGAGGCGCGTGCGGAGCCGAGACCGTGGCAGCCCGATGCCGGGCTTGGTTACGGGAATCTGCCGCTGCTGTGTCCATACTCAAGTCTCCCGTCCCGACAAGCACGCTGGCCGGTTATCCACAGCTATTGGCGCACAACCTGCTCCTAATTTCCGGATGCCACGGGAAATTCTCTCGCCTCCGGGCCCTCAGCGAATCTGCCAAATCGATACCCCGGGTCTAGGCTGAAGTCATGGCTCTAGAGTTCACACGAGTTGGTTTCGCCCCGGACTTTGTCCCCTACGAAGCTGCGTTGGAGCAGCAACTTGTTTTACACGAGGCGGTCCTTGCCGGGCGTGCCCCCAGTACCGTTCTCCTCCTCGAGCATGAACCCGTCTATACGGCAGGACGGCGGACGGAAAATCACGAGCGCCCCCTTGATGGCACACCTGTAGTCCCGGTGGACCGCGGCGGCAAGCTTACTTGGCACGGCCCAGGCCAGCTGGTCGGCTACCCGATTCTTTCATTGCCGGAGCCAACCCGTGTGGCCAAGTATGTCGATGTACTGGAGCAAGTGATTATCAACGTCCTCACCGACTACGGGTTGGCTGGAACTAGAATGGAGGGCCGGTCAGGAGTCTGGCTGGACGCGGATGCACAGCGCCCGGCGCGGAAGATCGCCGCGATTGGTATTCGCATCAAACGTCGGGTAACTATGCACGGATTCGCGATCAACTGCTCCAACGACCTCAGACCGTTCCAGCAGATCGTGCCCTGCGGAATTTCGGACGCAGGGGTCAGTTCCATCTCGGCCGAGAGCGTGAAGAATGTCACTCCACTACACATTGTGTCGCGGGTCGAAGAGGAATTACGCAAGAATGAAGCACTACTGGTCCTCGATGCCGCGGCTGACGCCCGCCCTACGGGGACTGCTGAGCCAACCGGTGACCACCGGCCAGAAGGAGTACTACTGTGACCCTCGCCCCTGAAGGACGCCGCCTGCTGCGTGTGGAGGCCCGCAACGCCTCCATACCGGTGGAACGCAAACCCGACTGGATCAAGGCAAAAGTTGCCATGGGTCCTGAATTCGTCAGCATGAAGAACCTCGTCAAGAAGGAAGGCCTCCATACGGTCTGCGAGGAAGCTGGGTGCCCGAACATATTCGAATGCTGGGAAGACCGCGAAGCGACCTTCCTGATCGGAGGCTCTGAGTGCACACGACGGTGCGACTTCTGCCAGATTGATACCGGAAAACCTCAGCCGCTCGACCGTAACGAGCCCTTCAAAGTGGCGCAATCAGTGCAGGCTATGAACCTGCGTTATGCGACCGTCACCGGGGTCGCCCGCGACGATCTTCCCGATGAAGGCGCCTGGCTGTACGCGGAGACAATCCGCCAGATTCACAGCATGAACCCCGGTACCGGCGTGGAAATATTGATTCCCGATTTTTCCGGAAAGCCACATCATATCCAGGCGATCTGCGACGCGGCGCCGGAAGTCTTTGCTCACAATGTCGAGACCGTTCCGCGTATCTTCAAAAGAATCCGCCCTGCCTTCCGCTATGAGCGCTCCCTCGATGTGCTCACCCAGGGCCGCGACCTCGGAATGGTGACCAAATCCAACCTGATCCTTGGGATGGGAGAAACCCGGGATGAGATCTCGGCCGCCCTACACGACCTGCATGACGCTGGCTGCGACCTCATCACCATCACCCAGTACCTCCGGCCGAGCGAACGCCACCTGCCGGTGGACCGCTGGGTCAAACCAGCTGAGTTCGTTGAATTGCGCGACGAGGCTGAAGAGATCGGCTTCCTCGGAGTCATGAGCGGGCCGCTGGTGCGCTCTTCCTACCGGGCCGGGAGGCTATGGGCCCGCGCGATGCGGAAAAAGGGGCTGGAACTTCCCCCCGGGCTCGCCCACATCGAAGACTCCGGTTCAACGCTCCAGGAAGCATCCAGCCTGATCGCCGGGTGATGATAAGAATTGCCAATTAGCCTGATTGGTCGGGTGCGCCACGGCGTGCCCGACCGTGCCGCACATCACGTAGAATTGTCTCACTATGGCCAACAGCTCTGAATCCGCCGGTTCCCCTGCCCCCAAGCGTCGATTGTTTTCGCGCAAACCCAAAGCCGCTGCATCAGCGCGCAAGCCTGGGCGCATAAAACAGATCATCGAAATCTTCAAGATGACCCGACGCAACGACCCTAACGTCGTGTGGATTATGCTCTTGGCCTTTATCGGGATCATCGCGGTAGGCCTCGTGGTCGGTCTGCTCATTCAGAACGTACTCACCATGCTGCTCGTGGCTGTCCCGTTGGCGTTCCTTGCAGCGGTTTTCCTCCTGTCCAAACGTGCCGAACGTGCTGCTTTTGCTCAGATCGAGGGCCAGGCTGGCGCTGCTGGCGCCGCACTGAGCGTCCTGCGTCGCGGCTGGATCCTGCAGGAACAGCCAGTGGCCGTAAATCCCCGCTCCCAGGACGCAGTATTCCGGGCTATCGGAAAACCCGGCATCGTGCTGGTTACCGAAGGACCTGTAGGACGGATTAAACCGCTGGTAGACGGCGAACGCCGGAAATTGGCCCGCATCGTTCCTAACGTTCCGATCCACGTCATCCAGACCGGTCGCGGCGAAGGCCAGGTTCCGTTGGCGAAGGTCGCCCGTACGGCACAGAAGCTGAAGAAATCGCTAACCAAGCAGGAAGTCACTGCGGTTGACCAGCGTTTGAGCGCGCTCGGAACCAAACTGCCGATTCCCAAAGGAATCGACCCGTTCAAGGCGCGGCCGGACCGCAAGGCCATGCGAGGACGCTGACGCACCAGAGCAGTGCGTCTGGTGAAGGCTCACCCGGGACTTGAGGGCTAACCACAGCGATGGATTAAACACTGTCGATAAATGCGCTGTCCCCCGATAGATGTACCCGATCCGTGATGGATGTAAGTACGGATGCGCTCTTCGCCCGTGGTCAACTCTGGTGTGTGGGTATGGTGGCGAGTCGGTAGCGGTTACGGCGTGGGCTTTGGTGTGGGTCGATGTATGGCGGCGGGATAAACCAGGGAATGCCGTCGTGGGAGCGAATTTTCCAGTAGCCGTCGTGAATGGTGTGGTGGTGGCTTGAGCACAGCAAGACGCCGTAGTCGATGCTTGTAGAGCCACCGTGTTCCCAGCTGATGATGTGATGGGCTTCGCACCAGGGTGCTGGGATGGTGCAGTCCGGGAAGGCACAGCCTTTATCGCGGGCGATCAGTGCTTTGCGCAGGGTTGGGGGGAAGAGTCTGCGTGCGCGCCCGATATCGAGTACTTGTCCTTCGCCGCCGAGGACGACGGGGATCAGGTCGGCGTCGCAAGCGAGTTTCCGGACGGTTGTTGGGCTAATCTGTCCGCTAAAGACAGCCAATCCTGAGCCTGTACGGTGGCTACCGAATCCGGTTCGGTGTGACCGGGGGTAGGTGACCTCATCGGTGCTGCTCTGCGTGCTGCTCGGGACTCCGGCGCTGTCGTGGGTGCTGGTGTGGATGTGTAGATGTTCGGCGAGGTCTTGGTAGTTGATGGTGACCATGACTTGGGGGCGATGTCCGCCGGTGGCCGGTAGTGCGCCAGCGGCTAGGGCGATCCGGCAGGCGCCGACCAGTCCATCGAGTAGCCGTTGTGCGCGCGTGGGTTCCGTAGGCCCGCGATAGCCTTCCCCAGGAGCAGATCCCTCGAAGTCCTGCACGCCCGGCCTGTCATTCGGGGTGTTCGGGTCTGCTGCTCCGTTGTCTGGTCCGCTGGCAAGTGAGGTTACCGGTGAGTGACTTTGGGCAGGCGGGTGCAGGCGCGGGTTGGTGGCCGTATTCATGACGGTGATGAGGTGTTCGAATTGATCGGCGGTGGATATGATTTCCATCCGGTGCAGGCCCTGGCGGGTGCCGCGGAGGAAGACTCCTTGTTTGACGCGTAGGAGCTCTTCGCTGGGCTCGCGTCCGTCTTGGTCAAGCACGCTCTCCCAATGCCGGGCGATAACCCGCAGCACGTCAAGATCCGATTCTAGGGCCTGATGGGTGAGGTGGTCTTCCATAGATTGAACGCTGTGGGTTGGTGCGAGGATCCGCACGTGCTCGAGTGAATCGCGGATGATCGTGGCCGCTTGTCCGCTGATCTGTCCGGTCGCTGTGGCCGCGCCAAGAGTCTGCATGGTTGCAGGCACTATGTCTCCGGAGAACGACCGGCCGGCCAAGACGCTCGATCCCACCCGTAACCGTCGTTTCGCCTCGCTCCGGCTGATCCGTAGCCGGGCACGTAGATATTCGGCCGTGTCCCTGAACTCCGTCCCCCGCCGCCCTCCGCCCCCAGCACGACCTGTTGCTGGGCTGCCGGGTGCAGCATTATCCGCTGCTGTGCGACCCGCTGCTGTGGTGGAGTTGAACAGTCTGCTCGTGGACAGGCTAAAGCGGTGATGGCTCTCGCCAACCTGGACAATGTTTTGTTGCTCCAGAGCGTGTGCTCCGACGGTCTGGAGGTGGTCCACGACACGAGAGAGTTCCTCGATGGCGGCCACCGTGTCCGCCAGGGCCTGGGTGGACACGAACTCAGCGTCCCGGGTGAAGGAATCCGCAAAAGACTTCAAATCGACCCGCACCGATCTGATGAACCCGGCCAGCGAGGAGCTGGTCGATGAGGGGCCGACCGTAGGTGCTTCGAGCGGGGCGATAGCCATACCCCTATTGTCTCGAACGTACGTTCGATTATCAGGACGCGTTGGCGTATGTGGATAAATGGCTATGAGTCAGACGTCCCGGTGTTGGGTGGCCTGTTTTGTGTGGATAACTCTGGGCACCAGGAGCGGTGTTAGGTAGGGTGAAATCCGGTGTTAAGGAAAGGCACTGATTCCCCGGGGGGTTCTCACATGCTGTCAAGGTCAACGCTGCTCCATGATGCGCTCACGGCGCGCGGGGTGATTAGTGTGCTTACGGTGGTGTTCCTCGTCGGGTGCGCTGGCA